>JANWXO010000072.1 GCA_025057295.1 Candidatus Binatia bacterium
GAGACCCGGAGTGCGGCCTGAGCTTCCTCGTCGAGTTGCGCGTACGGCTTACCGTATCGCTCGTACGCCCAGTGGTCGAGCAGCCAGATCGCCTCACGATGGAGCCAATCGGCCGACCAATCGGGGGCGACATACGCGCCGTGGCCCCAGACACTCCCGACTTGCTGGCCGCCGAGCGACTGCCAAACGTTCTGGCCGTCATGAATATCCTGCCCAGTGAACAGAACAACCCCTTCAGTCGTCACCACCCGCGCCGGAACTGGCGGGGCTTGGCGATAGATTTCGCTGCCGAAATATCCGAGCACTGCAAACGAGGTGACGATCATCGCCGTCAGACTGACCCAGAGCCTCATGTAGTGCATCGGTCGTCATCTCCTCTCAAGGAGCTGCCCCTCCTTCTCCGCCGCCGACAGTCCCAGTGCTGGCGAGAACTTCCAGTCCTTGTACCCGAGCGAGCGGAGCCCCATTTACCGAGCAGCGCCAGTCGTCTCGTGGACGTTGGCCCAGTAGCGATCGACTTGTTCCTGGATCTTGTGGATGGCCTCTTCGTTACGCACGGGTTCGAAGAGATGCCGATAGCGCCCTTGCCCGCGCAGATACTCCTCCACTGGGCGATGGCGCCGCGGCACGTAGGTATGGGTGACCACCCCGTCCACCGCCTCTTTGAGGGCAAAGATGCCGGTCTCGACCGCCAAGCGGGCGTAGTCGGCGGTCAATTCCGGGTCGTACAGCCACCCTGTCGGGCACGGCGCATGGGCGATGAAGAGCTTGGGACCGCGCAACTGTTTGGCCTTGAGAAATTTGTTGGTCAGGTCGATGGGAAAGCGCGGGGACACCGTGGCCAGGTAGGCCGGACGATGGGCACGCCAGATCTCGAAGAGATCTTTCTTCCCGTGCTCGGTTCCGGCACGCGCGTGTTCTCCCACCGGCGTGGTCAACGTGCGTGCGCCGTACGGCGTCGCGCTCGACATCTGCATACCGGTGTTGCCGTACGATTCGTTGTCGTAACAGAAGTACCAAAAGTCGAGCCCGCGAAAGATCGCGCCTGACGTGGCGGAGAGCGCCATGTCATAGGTGCTGCCGTCGCCGGCCACGACCACGACCTCGACATCATCCGCAGCCGCAACCTTGCCGCGCGCGATGAGTACATCGAGAGCATCGCGCACCCCCTGGGCGCCGGCCGCTGCGCTGGCCATAGTGGTGTACAGCCAGGAACCCTTAAACGGCGTATAGGGAAAAGTCGCCAAAAGGGTGAAACACCCGGCGGCGTTGACAAAGACGGTCTTGGGACCGAGCACTTTGGCAGCGAGGCGGAGCGCTGCCAGCCCACCGCAGCCGCCGCAGATCGCAGTCCCCGGCAGAATAAACTCTTCGCGGGCAATCTGCTTCAGATTTTTGATCGCTCGCAACTCAGGGCTCGTCGGGTCGCTCATGCCTGCACCTCCTTCCCGGCAATCTGCAGTAGCGTACGCATACGCTCTTGCTCGGGCTTGGTATACAACAGCCACGGTCCCGGCACCCGCTCACCGGCGGCAGCCTGCTGCAGAGCAACCAGCACCGCTTCGAATTCCCCTTGCGAGATATCCTTGCCGCCGAGGCCGCCGATGACGCTCACCAGGGGTGGACGCTCCTGCCGGTCATACAGGGCCGCGGCGATCTCCTGATACGTGATTCCTCCCAGCCCCGGTGCAAGGTTCTGATCGATCACCGCGACTGCTTTTCGTCCAGCCAACGCCGCCGCAATGGCTGCGGCTGGAAAGGGCCGGAACACCCGTAACCGCAACAACCCGGCCTTGACGCCGCGAGCGCGCCAGTGCTGGACCATCGCCTTGCCTTTGGTAGCAAAGGCATTGGACATCACCAGCACGTACTCTGCATCATCGAGCTGGAAGGGTTCGACCAGTCCATAGTATCGACCAAAGCGGGCAGCAAACTCCGCGGCAATCTCCTCGTACACGGCCAGAGCCTTCTCTTGTGCCAGGTGTTGCTGGTAGCGAAAATAGCTGTACGCCGCACCACCCAACACCGCTGCCCCCTGCGCCATCGGCCTGTCCCCGCGGATAAAGGCGTGATGCGGCTGATAGGGAGGCAAAAACTCGCTCACGGCAGCCGCTGCAGGCAACTCGACCGGCTCGCGCGTAAACGACAGCGTGAAGCCGTCCAGGTTGACCAGCACCGGCAGCATGACCCGCTGGTCTTCTGCCAGACGGTACGCCATTAAAACGGTATCCAGTATTTCCTGACACGTCTCTGTATGAATTTGCAGGAACCCGCTATCGCGGGCAGAGAGAATGTCGTTGTGGTCGGCTTCGAGGGTAATCGGTGACGCGAGCGCGCGGGAGACATTGACCAATACCAGAGGGACGCGCCAGCCAGCGATCGTGTAGAGTACCTCGAAGCCGTACAGCAGCCCCTGGCTGGAGGTGGCGGTGAAGACCCGCGCGCCGGTGGCCGCAGCCGCGCCAGCCGCAGTCAGCATAGAGTGCTCAGAATCCATGGTCACGAAGCGGCCTGCGATGGTTCCATCGGTGGCCCATTGGGCCAGGAGCTCGATAATCTCAGTCTGTGGGGTAATGGGGAAAGCCGGGATGTAGTCTACATCGGCCAGCCGTGCCCCCCACGCGGCAGCTGCGTTGCCGGTCAGCAATGTCCGTTGTGTCATCGGACCTCCTTCTCCACGGTAAAGGCGTGGGTGGGACACTCGTGCACGCACAGCAGACAGCCCTTGCACTCGTCATAATCCACCACCGGATACTCCTGCGCATCTAACGAGATGGCAGCTTCGGGGCAGCGGACGAAACAGATCCAACAGCGGGTACACCGCTCCACCTGCAGCACCGGGCGAAACTGACGCCAGTTGCCGGTTCGCCGCTGCGGACTGTTCCCCACCGCATAGATACTCGGTCCCGCCAGACGAGGGGGGTCGAACGTCACCTCGACCAGCGGCGCGGTCTCTGCGATCCGAGAATCCTCGCGTTCGCGCACCGGCGCCCAGGAGCTCGCCTGCGCGTACACGGTCTGGGCGAGTTGCCGATTGGCCTCCTTTTGGGCCATCGACATATGGCTCTCCGTCAGCTCATCATCCAGCCCAGCAAGAGAGTCTGCCAGGCTCAGCCCAACCAAGCACGCCGCCGCCACTCCCAGAGCCGTGCTCAGGCTCGCCAGGGCGTGCGTGGTCGCCAAGGCCACAGCCGTAAAATCAGCAGTGAGCAAACGGCCGGTGTAAGCCGGAACTTCCTGCCGCAGTGCCGCTTCATCCCTGGTAGAATTGACGAGCACCGTGCTCTCGGCATCGCATCCTGCCAAAGGTTGTGCGGCCGGGTCGGTCAAGAGGGTATCGTCTGCCACCACCACCAGATCCGGCCGGACAATCGCCCCACGCTCACGGATCTGAACGCGGTCGATCCGGGTAAAGGCCGCCATCGGCGCACCACGGCGCTCCGCCCCGTACACCGGCGAGTCCTGGACACAAAAACCGGCGCGAAAGGCAGCTGACCCTAGAATACGACTGGCGGTTTTCATGCCCTGACCGCCACGTCCATGAAAACGAATGCGGAGCATGTCACCTCCTCCTTCTACTGGAGCGAGAAGCGTGCCAGCAGGCAGCAGTGAGCGGACCGGGGGAAAAACCTGTGCTCTCGCAAAAATGAGAGAGCCCAGTGGAGAAATTCTCATTTGTGAGAAAAACTCTTGAGAGAGCTGTTATGAGTCTCGACCTGACGGTGGCACGAATAGTGCGGGAGTTGCAGACAGAAAGGAGACCGCTATGGACAAAACCGTGCGTGACATCATGACGACCGAGGTCGCCACTTTGGGACGCAACGATTCCCTCCAGCTGGCCAGAGACATCATGACCCTGGGACGCGTGCGCCACTTCCCGGTCGTCGACGAGGACGGCAACGTGGTGGGCGTCGTAAGCCAGCGCGACCTCTACAAAGCGTCGCTCGGGTCGGTGATGAAGTACGGCGAAAAAGCGCAACGCGCCTTTCTCGAGAGCATTGCAGTGAAAGAAGTGATGAGTGAGCCGCCTATTACTGTTGCCCCTCACATCTCGGTACAAGAAGCCGCCCGCTTGATGATGGAGAAGAAGATCGGCTGCTTACCGGTCCTCGAAGGGTCGAAATTGGTAGGAATCGTCACCGAAACAGACATGCTCAAGTTGGTGGCGGAGCTGTAAACGAGAGGTTGGAGTGCGGCAGCGCACGAGGCACGACCTGGCGACTAAGGTGACGCTCGATGAGGTGCGCCCAGACAGAATCCAGGCGCAAGGGAATCTGAACCGTTCCCACCGGTGCAAAAAACCAGGCGATTCTTTCGCAGAAACGCGAAGGGCAGATCTCAATGCTTGGCCTGGGTCTCTCGGCAGTGCCTCTGTATCCTCTATCCGCAACTCTGCAGTGGCTTGGTACAAGAGTTGCACCGCTTCAGAACACAACATGAGCGGCGCCAACCTGAACAGCAAGAAAGAGGATGAACATGGAACAATTCAACGCCGACACCGTGCGACGTAGCGCGCATACTCGTTTGCTCGGCCACACTGTCCATTACTGGACAGAGGTCGATTCCACCAACGCTGTGCTGGCAAGACTGCGCAAAGAGGGGGCATCTGAGGGAACGGTGGTCATAGCCGATGCGCAAACTGCAGGCCGCGGGCGTCTCGGCAAGCCGTGGTTCTCGCCTCCCGGCGTGAACCTGCACCTCTCAGTCCTGCTCACCCCTCCCATCCAACTGAGCCAAGCCCGACTGTTGACCTTAATCGGCTCCTTGGCTATCGCCGACGCCATAGAATCTACAGGGGTTAAAGCCCAAGTCAAATGGCCGAACGATGTGCTCGTGGCAGACAAAAAAGTCGCCGGGGTCCTCGCAGAAGTGCAAGCGCAGAACGGACAGGTGGCAGAGATCATCTTGGGCCTCGGGGTGAATGTCAATATTGATCGTCCCACCATCGACCGCCTTTTCGGCGACGTCGCCTCAGGTGCGACCTCGTTGCGCGAGGCCCTCGGGCACGAGGTTGACCGAGCGGCCTTTGCCGCCCGAGTGCTCGAGGCACTCGAACATCGCTATTTCGCCTTTCTCGCCGCCGGCAGCCAGCCACTGCTCACCGAATGGCGCCGCCGCTCCTTCTTAGGCCGCCGCGTGCGCGTGCAGGAAGAGGACATGACAGTGGAAGGCATCGCTCTGGACCTCGATGAAGAAGGGTGCCTCGTGGTCATCCTCGATGACGGCTCGTCCGTGCGCGTCCGCGAAGGAGAGGTCGTACCGCTCAGCAGCTGAGACACACGGGCACGCCGTGGCATCGCACGCGAGGAGCTGTGTATGCGTTTTGCCATTCCACGAGAGACAGGATACGGGACAGACATCGTCGAGCATCGCGTAGCGCTGTCTCCGGCTGGGGTGCGCGAGCTCTGTCACGCCGGGGCCGAGATCATCGTCCAGAGCGGTGCCGGGCAGGGGGCAGGATTTCTGGACGAGGAGTATAGAGCAGCAGGGGCGCAGGTGGTGTACGCTGCTCAGGAGGTCTACCGTCGCGCAGATGTCCTGTTGCGCGTAGAACGGCCGCGCGAGGAAGAGTGGCTGTGGCTCGCCGAAGGCACGACCGTGATCGGTTTTCTCCACGTGCATACTATCCCGCCAAGTTTGCTGCCCTCCTTGCAGCAACGGCGTCTGACTCTGGTGGGTTTGGAGGTGGTTCGGGCAGACGATGGCTCGTTCCCACTGCAAAAGGTCTCCAGCCAGATCGCCGGTCGTCTCGCTCCCCAGCTCGCCGGTCGCCTGCTGACAGTACCGGGAGGGGGTACAGGAGTGTTGCTCTCCGGACTCCCCGGCATCCCGCCGGCCGATGTCGTGATCCTCGGTGCTGGGGTGCTCGGTGGAGAGGCGACGCGTGCTTTTCTCGGTGCCGGTGCCAGTGTCTACGTGCTGGACATCGACGTACAGAAACTTGAGCGCCTCGACCATCTGTGCGCCGGTCGGGTCGTCACGGCGCTCGCGACCCGTCGCAATATCGAAAAATTTGCCTCCTTTGCCGAGGTGCTCGTCGGCGCCGTGCGCATATCCGGAGGCAGCGCTCCCGTGTTGGTCACACGTTCCATGGTGCAGCGCATGAAGCGTGGCGCAGTGATCCTCGACTTCGCCATTAACGAGGGCGGGTGTGTCGCAACCTCACGCCCAACACCGCTCGAGGGAACCTTCGTCCAGGATGGTGTGGTTCACTATGCCCCACCAAATGTCCCGTCGCTGGTCCCGCGCACGGCGACCTATGCCCTGACGCAGGCGTTGTTACCCTACCTGCACCTGATCTTGCGGGAGGGGGTATCACAGGCAGTACAGCAGCACGCACCGTTAGCGCGTGGGGTGTATATGCTCGACGGTCACCTCACCCAGCTCTACACTGGTGAAGAGCCTGGGCAGCCAACCCCTGAGTCCTGAGGAGCTCATGCCCTGGATCGATGACTATCGCAGGAAACGGATGAAGGCCGCAGAAGCGGTGCGTCTCATCAAGAGCGGGGACCGTGTGTTTACCAGCGGGAATGCGGCAACCCCACGCCTCTTGCTCCGAGCCCTGGTCGAGCGTGCGCCCGAACTGGAGCGGGTCGAGTTGCTCCACTTGTTATTGGTCGGTGATGAATTTTCCGCTCCCGGGCTGGAGCGCCATCTCCGGCATAACGCGTTCTTCGTCGGCCCTGGCGATCGGCAGGCGGTCAACACCGGCAGTGCCGACTACACTCCGGTGTTCTTGTCAGAAATTCCAGCGCTGTTCTTGTCGGGCCAGATCCATCTCGACGTCGCGCTCCTGCAGACTTCGCTGCCGGACGAACATGGTTTCATGAGCCTCGGTGTCGAAGTGCTCGCTTCGAAAGCAGCAGCCGAGTCGGCACGGACGGTGATCGTCCAGGTGAATGCGCAGATGCCGCGTGTGCTCGGTGACTCCTTCCTCCACGTCTCGCGGGTGCACGCCATCGTCGAAAGCGACGAGCCCCTGCCAGAGTTAGCTGGAGGAACGTACGGTGAGGTGGAAAAGCGCATCGGCGAGCACATTGCCACCCTCATCCCAGACGGGGCGACGCTCCAGCTCGGCATCGGCACCATCCCGGATGCGGTCCTTGCCAGCCTCACGGGCAAACGGGCCCTCGGCATACACACCGAGATGGTTTCCGATGGAGTCATGCGAGCAATGGAAGCGGGGATTATCACCGGTGCGCGCAAAACCCTCCATCCCGGTAAAGTGGTGGCCACGCTGATCCTGGGCAGTCAAACCTTGTACCGCTTCGTTCATAACAACCCCGCTTTTGAACTCCACCCTTCATCGTATACCAATGATCCTTTCATCATCGCGCAAAACGACAACCTCATCGCGGTCAACTCCGCCATCGAGATCGACCTCACCGGTCAGGTCTGTGCCGACTCGATCGGCACGGCGATTTACTCCGGCTTTGGCGGCCAGCTCGACTTCATCCGTGGTGCTGCCCGTTCACGGGGCGGCAAACCGATCATCGCGCTGCCAGCCACCGCACAGGGAGGAACGGTGTCGCGCATTGTCCCGCTCCTCAAACCGGGAGCTGGGGTTGTCACGACCCGCGGAGATGTGCATTACGTAGTGACCGAGTTTGGGGTGGCCTACCTGTACGGCAAAACCCTACGGCAGCGTGCCAGAGCCTTGATCGACATCGCTCACCCGCAGTTTCGCGACACGCTCGAACGGGCCGCCCGGGAACGCAAGCTCCTGTGAAAACAGAAAGGAGGGCACCCTCATGTTCATGACCGAAGTGCTCCGTCGGTGCAGCACCTTGGAACAGCGGGTCGCTGATATCTATCGACAGTTCGCTGCCAGCTTTCCCGACGACAAGGAGCTGGAAAGCTTCTGGTTAGGCATGGCAGAAGAAGAAAAGCGCCACGCCAAGATCCTCGCCGCCGAAAAGGCGGCGTTAGACGTGGACTCCGATACGGGCTACTTCATGCCCGAGTTTCTCCCCAAGCTGGCTGAAATGGATGCGCTGCTGAAGCGGATCGAGGAACGAGCGCAGCAGGGTGTGAGGAAAGAAGACGCCTTTGCCCTGGCGCTGGAACTCGAGCAGTCGGAGCTGAACACCATCTACCGCGATCTGGTGTTGATGGGCCGGGCGGCGGTGAAATTGATGGCCCGCGCCGTCGACCACTCCCTCTCCCTCTCCCAACACCAAGCCGGGTTAGCGGCAGGCGCGCGACGCTTTATCCCTGACGGTCCCCTCCGTCAGCAGATCGAGGCCTGGGCCAAGCAATTTCCCGAGCCCAAACTGTGACAGGGACGGAGAGCTGGTCAGCCAGGGAAGCAATGGGTCCCTCTGCGTCTCTGCCGCGACCACCGTGACGCCCTGGCGGCTCTCTCGCTAGCCCGGAGAAGAGAGCGACTGCGCCCCGTGCGGGGCAAAGGGTACGTCGACATACACTTCCCCGCAGCCAGCCCTCGGAGGCTCTTCCACGGGGAGCTGGGCTAACCGCTGCTCCAGCTCAGGCAGGACATACTCAAAGGTGAAGGTGTAGAAGTGGGTTCCGATAAAGACGGCCCCGAGCGCACGTTCGAGCTGATCGGGCCGTTTAGTGAGCACCCGCCCCAGGCATTTCACCGCCTCTCTTCTGTATGCCGCAGGCATACGCCTATAGGCAGTGCAGAGAAATCTCACCCGCTCCAACAGCCCGCCGTGTTTGTGTTTCTTGGTGGTCACCCCGCGGCTGAGTACGTACCACACCGCTAGGCACGTCTGGCGGATCCAGGCCCCTTTGGAACGAGGCCGGGGCAGCCGGCACAGCAGCTCCACCACACGGGCGAAGTATTCCTGCGGCGTATAAATCGTCTGCAAAATCCGGCGGTATCCTTCCAACAATTTGCGCTGCGGGAGCCGCGTGACAATGTTGGTAAAACCACACTGGGTCAGCGACCGGTCGTGGTCGAGAGGCAGTAAGCGTCCCTCCTGCGCTAACCGCTTGTAGAGCGGCGTGCCCGGCAACGCGATCAAGAGTCCCACCATCGCATACGGAATCGCTGTCTGGCGGATACACTCGATCTGGCGGTCAAAAATATCCTCCCCGTCGTTGTCAAATCCCACGATGAATCCCCCCTGCACCGACAGACCCGCCTGCTGAATGGTCCGCACGGCATCCACCAGCGACCGTTTGGTGTTCTGGTACTTTTTCGTCTCGTACAGACTGTCCATCGACGGGGTCTCGAGCCCCAAGAAGACCTCGCGAAAGTGACACTCGACCATCTGGGCGAGCAGCTCTGCATCGTCTGCCAAGTTGACCGTTGCTTCGGTGTAGTAGAGGAAGGGATTGCCATGGGCGTCGTTCCAGGCGCGCAGCTCGCGCAGGAGTTTTTTCACCTCGCGTTTATTGCCGATGAAGTTATCGTCGACGATGAAGATCGCTCCACGGTAGCCGGTGTTGTAGACCGCTTCTAGCTCTGCGAGCATTTGGGAGGGAGTCTTGGTCCGCGGGCGACGGCCGAACATGACGATAATGTCGCAGAACTCGCACTGGAACGGGCAGCCGCGCGAGAACTGAATCGGGATACAGGCGTAGTCGTGAATGTCGAGCAAATCGAAACGGGGGACAGGAGTCTGCGTCACGTCCGGCTTCTCTGTGGTGGTATACAGCTGCCGCACAGAGCCACGCGCCAGGTCGGCAAGAAACGCCGGCCAGGTCAGCTCGCCTTCGTTCAACACCAAGACATCGGCGTACGGCTGGCACTCGACAGGGCAGGCAGTGGGAAAGGGTCCGCCAAAGACAACGAGTTTCCCGGCAGCTTTGCAGCGCGAGGCGGTAGCAAACAGCGAGGTCTTCTGCGAAAGCATGGCCGAGAAACAGACCATGTCGGCCCACTCGAGATCGCTCTCGTGCAGCGGCCGACAGTTGAGATCGACGAGGCGCACCTCATAGGTGGCTGGAGTCATCGCAGCGATGGTGATGAGACCCAGCGGTGGCATCAGCGCCCGTTTGCCCGCCACCGGCAGAATATCCTGCATCCCCCAGTAGGTCTTGGGAAACTCCGGATACACCAACAAGATGTGACGATACGAAGTGCCCATAGCCAACCTCCCTCTGTCGTTACACCCGACACCCAGTGCACGGCAGCAGTACCACAGCTCGGGCGACAGCCTTCGCCACCCCTTCACCTCGGGTGAAGAGTCTGAATCTTACTGCGTGTTATCGCCCCACTCAAGAGAGAACACCTCGCACTCCGGCGGGCATCCCCTACGGCGTGAAATTGCTGAGGGGAGGGACTGTTGCGCCCGGCACACCTGCCTGCCTGTTGCCACGTCGGGAGGGAAGTGAAGATCTGCCCGTCACGAGGAGTCTAACTCTTAGGCTGCAGAAACAGTGACGCGATGAACACTCCTCTCCTTTCTTCCATACGACGTTGCCTCCGCATTGCTGGGGTTCTCGGCAGCCTGCTTTTCTTTTGCGGGATCAGCACCTCCAGCTCGGCTGCCGACGAGCCAAAAACTCTCACATTCCAAAACGGCAGACTCTCAGCGCATCTCTCCGCCACTCCCATCCGCCAGGTGATGGAGCACCTCGGCTCGCTGACGGGAGCACGCGTCTTGTGGCTGCACCAGGCGGAAGACACACCGGTGTCCGTCGACTTCACCGACCTTCCCCTTGCCGACGCCTTGCGACGCATTCTCGGCGGGAGAAATTTTATGCTTTTTTACCGCTCCAGCGGACAAGAGACCTGGCTCAGCGAAATTTGGATCTCCGCTCCCTCAGGAGGACAGGGGCAAGCGGTCTCCCCTCTCCCTCCCACGCCCCCTGCCCAGATCCCTGCGCAGCTGATGCAGACCGCGCTCTACGGTCAGGACACCGCCGCACGCCTCAACGCGATCAACCGGATGAAGAAATTTGCTCGGACGGATCCGCGCGTTCAGTCTATCCTCTCTCAGCTCTCGCGCAACGCAATCGAACCGGAGGTACGAGCAGCCGCGGAACAGGCCTTGGCAGAGATCGGAGCTGGTCAATAGGGTCGCATACCTCTCACAGCAGGCCCAACTCGAGCTTGGCTGCCTCCGACATCATATCCTGGTTCCACATGGGGTCGAATACGACTGCGACGTCGACCTCCCCGACCCCGGGCAGGCTCCAGATTTTCCGCTCGATATCGGTCTTCAACACTTCTCCCATTCCACACCCAGGGGCGGTGAGGGTGAACTTGACCTCGACCCGATGCATCCCGTCCTCCAGGGGTGTCACCTGACAATGGTAGACGAGACCAAGGTCCACGATGTTGACAGGGATCTCCGGATCGTAACAGGTGCGCAACTGCTCCCACACCAACTGTTCGACTTCCGCCGGATCGGTAGGGATCGTGCCCTCTGCCACCGCAACACTGCGAGTTGGCTCCTTGCCCAAGGCGTCGGCATCCGTCCCAGCAATGCGAACCAGATACCCGTTGCTGGTCATCACCGTGTAGGTGTCACCCAACGCCTGCATGATACGCACTTCCGATCCCGCCGGCAGGGTGGTGACGACCCCACTGGGAATCTGAATCGCCTCACAGTCTCGTCGCAGGGTCACACGCTCGCTCATTCTCATTTTCTCTTCTCCTTCTCGTCGCTCACTCGGTCGAGACCGGCTGCTCCGCTCCCTGCAACGCTGCGTGCAAGGTGTGCCACGCGAGGCTGGCACATTTGACGCGGGCGGGAAATTCCCAGACCCCGGAGAGGACGGCCAGCTTGCCGAGCCCGTCGAGGTCGGCCTGGGCTTTGTGCTCCGTCGTCAGCATGGCGTGCACCTTCTCGAACAGCGCCTCGGCCTCGGCTATCGTCTTGCCTTTCACACTATCGGTCATCAGCGACGCGGAGGCTTTCGAAATGGCACAGCCGGAACCGTGAAAACCGATGTCGCGGATCACCTCTCCTTCTACCCGCAGATAGAGAGTCAGCTGGTCGCCACAGAGCGGGTTATGGCCTTCGGCGGTGCGGTTGGCTCCTTCCACCTTGCGGAAATTGCGCGGCCGCCGATTATGGTCCAAAATCACTTCTTGATAGAGATCGCGCAAATCCGACATCAGGCGAACACCTCGATGGCTTTGTAGATCGCCCGCACGAGGACATCCACCTCCTCGGGGGTGTTGTAGAATGCGAAAGAGGCCCGTGCGGTAGCCGGCACCCCGAACCGCTGCATCACGGGCATCGCGCAGTGATGTCCGGCACGAATAGCGACTCCCTCTCGGTCGAGAATCGTGCCGATATCGTGGGGGTGTGCACAGTCCAGCACGAACGACAGCACGGCGGCTTTGTCGCGGGCGGTGCCAATAATCTGCAGCCCAGGGATAGCGTCGAGCGCTGCCGTCGCATAGGCTAACAGGTCACGCTCATAGGCTGCGATGCGGTCCAAGCCGATCGACTGGACGTAGGTAATCGCTGCCCCCAGCCCGATGACGCCCGCGATGTGAGGGGTGCCTGCCTCGAACTTATACGGCAGGGTGTTGTAGTGGGTCTTCTCGAAGGTCACGACACTGATCATGTCGCCGCCGCCCTGATAGGGCGGCATACGCGTCAGCAGTTCCGCCTTACCGTAGAGCACCCCCACTCCGGTGGGCCCACATAACTTATGGCTGGAGAAGGCGTAGAAATCACACCCGAGCTCCTGGACATCGACCGCCATATGCGACACGGCTTGGGCCCCGTCCACCAGCACCGGGATGCCACGGCGGTGGGCCAGGTCTACGATCTGCCGCACGGGGTTGATCGTGCCGAGGGCATTCGACACATGCACGACCGACACGAATTTGGTCCGCTCAGTCAGGAGCTTTTCATACTCCTCCAAGGACAACTCCCCTCGGTGATCGAAGGGAATCACCCGTAACCGTGCCCCGATCTGCTCACACAACATCTGCCACGGGACGATGTTGGAGTGGTGCTCCATTGCCGAGATCACGATCTCGTCCCCGGCGGTCAGGAAGGTTCGCCCATAACTCTGGGCGACGAGGTTGATGGCTTCGGTCGTCCCGCGGACGAAGATGATCTCGCGCGCGTCGGCAGCGTTGAGGAAACGCCGCACCGTCTCGCGTGCTCCCTCGTATTCCTGGGTTGCCTGCTCACTCAAGGCGTGAATACCGCGGTGGACGTTGGCGTTGATCGTCTCGTAGTAACGCACGAGCGTATCGATCACGACCTGTGGTTTCTGAGTTGTCGCCGCGTTGTCGAGATAGACGAGGGGCTTGCCGTGGACCTTCTGTTTCAGGATGGGAAAGTCTTCACGGATACGCCACACGTCGAACGGGGCGTGCCCGATCTCGCGCCGCTGCGCCGCACTGCCTGGTATGGTCGTCATCGCTCTACTCCTTCCCTCCTGTCTCCGAGAAGACGCGCGTGGCCAACTGCTGCTCAAGCTGGCTCCGCAATGCAGGAATGGGAATCTGCTCGAGCACCTCGCTCACGAACGCGTACGTCAACAACCAACGCGCCGCCGCACTGTCGATGCCGCGGCTACGTAAATAGAAAAGGGCGTCTTCGTCGATCTCGCCGATGGTTGACCCATGGGCGCACTGCACGTCGTTGTTCAAAATCTCCAGCTGCGGCCGACTCTCAACCAGCGCATC
>JANWXO010000073.1 GCA_025057295.1 Candidatus Binatia bacterium
TGCGGTTCAAAATGTTTCTCACCGACCGTCTCGCTCCTGCCCCGGCCCAACGGCAAATCCTCGCCACCCTCACCCCCCAGCATCTGTACACAGCAGCTGGCGAGCTCGGACTCACCGAGAGTCAAATGGCGCAATATATAGCGGAATTTCTCTCCCTTCCCTATCTGCCGCTGCTGGATCCAGACGCAGTCGCGCTGGGAGTCTTCCCGCCCCCGTTCTGCAAAACCAACCAGGTGGTCGCGATCCACGACACCCCAAGCGAACTGGCCTGCGTGCTGAGCAACCCCTTTAACTGGGAGCTCCTCGATATCCTCAAGCGGTGGAAAGAGTCGTCCCAGCCGCTGAAGCTTATCGTCACGGAACCGCAAAATATCATCGCCCTGTTCGAGGACCGGGCCTTGCTGGACAAGAAAGCGGCGGCCCGGACTGCCATCCTCGAGGCGGCACGACAGCACGAGCAGGAACAACGCCAGGCGGCAGCAGCCGCTGCCATGCGCGAGCCCGACGAAGAATCCGGGCCGATCATCGCCTTGGCCAACCAGCTCATCGAGCACGCCTACGCAATGGGAGCTTCTGATATCCATATCGAGCCCAAAGAACACGAAGTGGTCATTCGCTACCGCATCGACGGCCATCTGCGTGTCGTCAATCGGCTCCCGCACCCGTGGCTGATTCGTCCGCTCGTCTCTCGGCTCAAAATCATGAGCGACCTGGATATCGTCGAACGGCGCCTGCCGCAGGACGGGCGTATCACGTTCAAACACTTTTCCTCCAAAGGAGCGGATTGTGACGTGCGGATCGCCACTGCTCCCATGCTCCACGGGGAAAAAGTCGTTCTCCGCCTCCTCGATAAACGGCGGGCGATTCTCCCCTTGAGCGAGCTCGGTTTCTCGCCGCGTCACCTGGCCATCTACCGGGAAAAGATCAAAACGCCCTACGGCATGATCCTGCACGTTGGACCCACCGGTTCGGGGAAGTCGATGACGCTCTATGCTGCGCTCAATGAGCTGCAGTCACCCGACATCAACATCCAAACGATCGAAGATCCCATCGAATATACCCTGCCCGAGATCAACCAGCTGCAGGTCAATCCCGAGATCGGCCTGACCTTTCACAAAGCGCTGCGCAGCTTCCTGCGCCAAGATCCAGATGTGATCCTCGTCGGCGAGATGCGCGATCGCGAGACCGCAGACC
Organism: Candidatus Binatia bacterium; assembly: GCA_025057295.1. GTDB lineage: Bacteria > Desulfobacterota > Binatia > Bin18 > Bin18 > JANWXO01. The sequence continues at coordinate 1,195 of JANWXO010000073.1, forward strand.
TGGCCGTGGAAGCAGCGCTCACCGGCCATCTCTTGTTCTCGACCCTGCATACCAACGACGCCGCCTCCACCATCGCCCGGCTGATCGACATGGGCATCGAGCCGTTTCTCGTCAGCTCCTCCCTGATCCTCATCTGCGCCCAGCGCCTGTTGCGCCGTCTCTGCCCCCAGTGCAAAGAGGCGTATACCCCATCTGCGCACGAGAAACGGCTGGTCGGTGTGCCGGCCGCTGCCCCTTTGACCCTGTACCGCGCCAAGGGTTGCCAGGCGTGCCATGGTATCGGCTACAAAGGCCGCGTGGGCGTCTACGAAATACTGGTGCCGGACGACACCATCCGCAAAGGAATCAGTCAGGGAAATCTGACGACCGAAGAGCTCAAACGGATCGCGGTCGAGCAGTGTCAGATGACGACGCTGTACTGGGATGCTATGGACAAGGTGCGTGCCGGGGTCTGTTCTCTCGAGGAGGCCCTGACAAAAATCCGCAAGGACGAGTTCGATTCCCGTCCAAGCTGGCTGCTGGAAGAGTTCGGGCAGGTACGCGGCCAGTCGTCCGTCGAGCATGCCGCGACCATTTTCCTGTGACGGACCGCTGGCCGCCCCCCCCCTCACTCGAGCGGCCACTCCTCAAGGCGGTAGGCCATTTCCCAAAAGAGGTATTCGTAGCGGGCACTGGTACAGAATATCGTCCGAAGCCGCTCTGCGGGCACCGTGCCCTCACACCTATCCAGCAGGGCACGGAGCCAGGTGACCAGCGCCGCAAACTCTGCAGATGCGTACATCTCGATCCAGCGCGCGTAGAACGGGACGGCAACCGGTTTGCCACGCCGGGCCAGGGTTTGCCCGATCTCACTGTATCCCCACTGGCAGGGCAGCAGGGCGGCAACGATCTCAGGCAAGGACCCGAGCGCCGCGACGGCCAGCAAGTGGCGCGTATAGGCGTACGTCGTCGAGGCGGGGGTAGTGGCGGCAAGGGTCGCCTCGCTGAGGCCACACTGGGCGGCAAACTCACGGTGCAGGACCATTTCCTGATTGAGCGTCGCGTCGAGCAGCCGTGCGAAGCGGCCCATCGTGTCGAGGTCCGGTGCCTTCGCCGTCGCCAACGCCAGCACGCGGCTATAGTCAACCAGGAACACGTAGTCCTGACACATGTAAAAGCGGAACTTGTCTCCGGGCAGGCTCCCTTCGCCGAGTTCCGTCACAAAAGGATGGGCGAGCATTTTTTGCCAGATTGGCAAGGCCGCCTCACGCAGGCGTTCACTGAGCGTCATATGTTCCTCCACCGCGAGGTCAATTGCGTATGACTCTTCATTGCTCGCATCTCGACTGCAACGCCTCACCCTCGCAACCAAGCGCTTCCGCCCCACATGGGAGGAATGTCCAAGCAGCGGAAGAGGGCAGCGATCACGAACAGCACGACGAGCAGATACTCTCCTACCCCACCGGTACGGATCACCCCCCACCGGACGCGCCAGTTCGGCCATACGAGGGGAATGCCTCCCACGGTGAACAGGTCGGCACCAATATGCAACAAGGCACCCGCCAGCCACCACGCTGCCAGCGCGCTCCAGTGAGTGTCCTGGGTCGATAGCGTCCACACCGCCAGTGCCCACGGCCACGGCCAGTGGGAAATGCCACGGTGGGGCAGTCCGATCTTCTCAACTCTGTCGGGCAGCGTTGCCCCGAGAGCTGCCGCGGCGGTCTGCAGCAGCGATGCTTCCAAAAGGACCGCAGCGGACGCAGCCAGGATCCGATGGGACGTCGCTAACATCCGGATCCTCCCTGCAGTCTGGGTGCCGTGCGCTTGCGCAGGCACAGGAAAAACTCCTTGTTCCCCTTTGGCCCCAATAGCGGCGACTCGATCACTCCGATCACCTCCCCTCCCCACACCTCCACCTGCGCGCACAGGCGAGAGATCACCTCTGCATGCAGGGTTGCATCCCGCACTACCCCCCCCTTCCCGACCCGTCCCTTGCCGACCTCAAACTGCGGCTTGACCAGGGCGAGAATGATGCCATCCGGCGCGAGCAGTGACAGCACCTTGGGGATCACCAAGGAGAGAGAGATAAACGAGACATCGATCACCGCTACGCTTGGCGTCGCTGGCAGTCGCGCCGCATCGAGGGTACGAATGTTCTGCCGCTCGAGATTCACCACGCGGGGGTCCTGGCGGAGGGACCAGGCCAGCTGCCCATACCCGACATCGACGGCGAAGACCTGCGCCGCCCCGTGCCGCAGCAAACAATCGGTGAACCCGCCAGTCGACGCCCCCACGTCGAGGGCGATCTTGCCGGCGACATCCACGGCAAATGCTCGGAGAGCAGCTTCGAGCTTGTGGCCTCCGCGACTGACATAAGGAGAACGGGCCTCGTCTTTGATCCGCAGGGCCGCCGTGGCACGGACGAGGGTCCCTGGCTTATCGACCCGCCGCTCGTCCGCGATCACCGCACCGGCCATGATCAGCCGCCGCGCCTGCTCCCGACTGGTCACAAGCCCTCGCTCCACTAGTAGCAGGTCTAGCCGCTTTCGCTCCGTCACGGCCTAAGAGCGAACCGCCCGCTCGACGACCAGGATGGCGATCTGGCGCAGCGGTTCGGCCGGGGTCCCAAAAGGTTTGAGCGCCTCGAGGGCCTCGTCCAGCAACTCACGCGCACGCTGCTTGGCCTTTGCCATACCTACTGCAGCTGGATAGGTCGCCTTCTGCAGCTCTTGATCGCGTCCAGGGCGTTTGCCGGTCTTCTCGGTTGCCCCTTCCACGTCAAGGATGTCGTCCGCCACCTGAAACGCCAGTCCCAGCGCCATGCCGTAACGGTCCAGGCGGGTAAACTGGGCGGGGCGCGCTTCCCCCAACAATGCTCCGACGCGCACCGCGGCGCGGATCAAGGCAGCCGTCTTGCGCGTATGGATATACTCGACCAGGGTCTTCGTCGGCTTGCGCCGTTCTGCTTCCAGATCGGCTACCTGCCCCCCGACCATCCCGCTCGCTCCTGCTCCGGTTGCAACCTCACGCATCGCCCGCAAGGCGGCCGTGCGATCGAGACCGTTGCGCAACCCTCCCTCAGCCATCACCCGGAACGCTTCTGTCAGAAGCCCATCCCCAGCGAGAATGGCCATCCCCTCGCCAAAAACGATGTGATTGGTCGGCTTGCCGCGGCGCAGGTCGTCATTATCCATAGCAGGCAGGTCATCGTGGATCAGCGAATAGGTGTGGATCATCTCGATCGCGCAGGCGAAGGGCAGCACACGTTCGACCGGTGCGCCCACAACTTCACCGCTTGCCAGCGCCAAGATGGGACGGATGCGCTTCCCGCCAGCAAACAAGCTGTACCGCATCGCTCGTGCGAGGGTGCGCGGCGGTCTGTCCGCCTGGTGCAATGCGTGTTTGAGTGCCTGCTCGATCAACCGCCGACGCTGGGCTAAGTAGCGTGAGAGATTCACGTCTCCTCTTCGTCCTCCGTGAGCGCTTGGAGTTGAAAGGCTCCGCCGAGATCGCGCGCCAACACCTCTACACGCTTCTCCACTGCGGTGAGCTGTTCGTTGAGGTAGCGGACCAATGCCACCCCCTCCTCAAAGGTGGCGAGCGCCTCTTCTAACGGCAGGTCGCCCGTTTCCAGTTTCTCCACCAGTCCCTCGAGCGCGAGGAGCGCCTCTTCGAACTTTTTCGGCGGCTGTCTGCTGTCCACTTAGACCTCGATCGCTTCTACCCGCACGCGGGCTTCGCCTCTCGCGAACGTCAAACGCAAGGAATCTCCAGGGCGCAGCATCGCCGCATCCCTCACAATCTGTCCCGCAGGAAGGGTCCGGGCCAGGCTGTAGCCACGCGCGAGGACGGCAAGGGGACTCAAACTCTGCAGCACGGTAGCGAGCTCCTGCACGCGCGCCCGAGCGCGTTCCTCCTGTCCACGGAGCGCGGCACGCAACCGGGCCATAGCCACGTACAGACGCTGGCGCAGCATCACCACTCGCTGCCGCGGGTCGCGCACCCGCCGGCGCAAATGCACCAGGGCCGTACGGCGGGCGAGAAGCACGCGAGCCATAGCAGTGCTCAGGGCCTGCTGACCAGCGGTAATCCGCCGCTGCAATTCGTCCCAGCGCGGGACAACCATCTCCGCCGCCGCAGTGGGGGTGGGAGCGCGCCGATCCGCCACCAAGTCGGCAATGGTGAGATCGATCTCATGTCCGACAGCGGCCACCACCGGCACAGCGGATGAAGCAATGGCGCGTGCGACGACCTCTTCGTTGAAGGCGCGCAAATCCTCGCGCGACCCACCACCACGACCGACGATGATGACCTCTGCTTCTCCATGGTCATTGAGATCGCGTATAGCGGCAGCGATATCCACTTCGGCCCCTATTCCTTGCACCTTCGCCGGACGAATCAGCACCCGGGTATACGGACAGCGCTGGAAGAGAATCGTCAGAATGTCATGAATGGCGGCGCCGTGCAGCGCAGTGACCACTCCGACACAGCGGGGAAAGAACGGTAAAGGCCGCTTGCGTTCCGGAGCGAACAGACCTTCTGCAGCGAGCGTCGCTTTGAGTTGCTCGAGCGCAAGCTGTTGCGCACCAAGCCCCTGTGGTTCCATGAGGGAGACATAGAGCTGCAGATCCCCCCGTGCAGCATAGAGATTCACCCGCCCACGTGCTGTGACCGCTAACCCATCTTCAGGCCGAAACCGCAGCAGCCCTGCATAGCCGCGGAACATCACAGCCCGCAACTGGCTGTGCTCGTCTTTGAGGATGAAATAAAGATGACCAGAGGCAGGGATACGCAGTCCAGAAATCTCTCCATCGACCCACACGTCGTCGAAATCGGCCTCCAGCGCAGCTTGAATTTGGGCGGTCAACTCGGAAACGGACAGGGTCGGTGGCCGGGCACTCCACAAGGCCGGAGGGGTCGCCATGGCACAAACTTGTACCAGAGGGAAAGGAACGGGGGAAGAGGAGGTGAGGCCTCTCTCAGTCTCCGCAGAATCTCTTACTTCCCGCTTCCTGCAGCGGCGGCGACGGTCGTTTTAAAGACACGCCACGACTTCAACAGCTGGAGGGCGCGGTCAAGCTGGGGATCCTTTCCCAGTTCCCCTTCTTTGATCTGTTCCTCCGGCTTGAGCGGCTGCTCTTCCTCTACCGGGTCGGCCATCTCTTCGAGCCGCTCCCCCTCTTTCCTGTCAGGTGGGGCCTCTTGTGTCTTGTTGTTCAAATGCCCGCGCAGGTTACCCTCGCGAATCTCGCGCCGTTCGCGCGCCGCCACTTGGCTAGGCGCGACGTTGTCCAGCGTGATATCGGGGGAGATGCCCGTCACCTGGATAGAGCGGCCACTCGGGGTGTAGTACATCGCCGTGGTCAGCCGCAAGGCGGCCCCGTTCTCCAAAGGGAGGATAGTTTGCACCGACCCCTTGCCAAAGGTCTGGGTGCCGAGGACAACAGCACGGCCATGATCTTGTAGGGCTCCAGCAACAATTTCCGAGGCACTGGCACTCCCACCATTGACCAACACTACAATCGGCACATCGGTATACCCACCAGCGTGCGCAAAGTATTTTTGCTTCTGGCTATCGAGTCGCCCTTCGGTATAGACAATCAACCCAGAATCGAGAAAGAGGTCGCTGACCTTGACCGCCTGACTGAGCAGCCCGCCGGGGTTATTGCGTAAATCTAAGATGAGCCCCTCGAGTTTGCCGTTCTCCTGGGTTAAACGGCGTAAGGCAGCTTCCAGGTCGGTGCTGGTGCGATCCTGAAACTGGACCACACGCACATAGCCATACCCTTTCTCCAAGGTGCGGGCTCTGACACTCTGGACCTTGATCACCTCGCGCGTCAAGGTGAGGTCGATGAAACGAGGGACTCCCTCGCGGCGGATCGAGATCTGCACTTTGCTGCCCTTCGGGCCGCGCATCTTTTTCACCGCTTCGATGAGGCTCATATCCTTGGTGAGCTCACCTTCGATCTTGATGATCTGGTCACCCGCCTTTATGCCGGCACGAGCAGCCGGAGTGTCTTCGATGGGGGCGACGACGGTCAGCACCCCGTCTCGTAAGGTAATTTCGATGCCCAGGCCACCGAAGCTCCCCTCGGTATCGACTTGCAACTCTTTGTACAGATCCGGGGTCAGATAGGCACTATGCGGGTCGAGGGCGTTGAGCATGCCGTTGATCGCGCCCTCCATGAGCTTTTGTGTGCCGACCTCCTCGACATAGTTTTTCTGTACAATGGCGAGGACGTTAGTGAAGGCCTCGAGGCCCTCGTAGACGTTTTCATTGCCTACCGCGGAGACGCCATTGAGGCCCTGCCCGCCTAACGAAATCACCCCGATTCCTAAGACACAGGCAACAAAGCCGACGACTATCTTATGCCGCCCTCTTTTCATAACGTCCATCCCTTTTGGCATGCGTAGACCCCTCTTGGCGCAGGGCGATCTCTTCGCGCTGTCCCCACCTGCCACAACAGCTGCGCGTCTTCTATCTATCATGTCACCTGCGCCCATTCAACGAAACTTCTCCTCCTCTTCGCGTCGCGTCCACGGCAAGACCCTTGGCCTGCCTTTCCCGTCCTCTACTGCTGCACGACCGCAAGCACGATTGACGCTGAAATTGAAAATCATTATCATTTGCCCATGCCTTTACAACGTACCCTGGCCGACCTCGGCCCTCATGAAGAAGGCAAAATTCAAGCTGTAATCGGCACCGATACATTGGCGCAACGTCTCGCCGAGATCGGTTTCACTCCCGGTCAGACCGTGCGCATGATCCGCTTCGCTCCCTTCGGCGACCCCATACAGATTCGCCTCCGCGGCTTCCATATCGCCCTGCGCCGTGGCGAAGCCCAACGCATCCTTCTGCAGCCGGCGTAACGGCTGAACACGCTCTTATGTCCGCGGTGGCTCCAGCTGCTCCCTCCTCTTCTGACACCTCCTCGGCGTCGTCCCGGACAGCGCGCCAACGGTACACAGTCGTCGTCGTCGGCAATCCCAACACTGGGAAAACCACGCTCTTCAATGCCCTGACCGGGTTGACGCAACACACCGGTAACTACCCAGGCGTTACCGTCGAAAGTGCTCTCGGCGAGTTTACCGTCGAGGGCACACGCTTTCTGGCCGTTGACCTCCCTGGCACCTATTCCCTGTCCCCGCGAGCACCAGACGAGATGATCGCGGTTGGCATTCTGCTAGGGCAGACCTCGACCACGAAACCAGATGTAGTGCTTTGCGTGCTGGATGCGACCAACTTGGATCGCAACCTCTACCTCTTGACGCAGGTTCTCGAGCTGGGATGCCCGGTCGTGGTCGCCCTCACCATGACGGATCTCGCCCACAAACAGGGAATCGCAATCGACATTCCCGCCCTTGAGCGCCTTCTCGGCGTCCCGGTCGTGCCGGTCCAGGCGAACCGCCGGATTGGCGTGCCCGCGCTCAAGCAGGCATTGGCACGCGCGGTGGGCACTGCCGCAGCGCCGCCACCGGTGCCTTTTCCCGAAACTTTCAGCCGTGAAGTCTCTACCTTGGCTGAGGCGTTGACGCACGACAATGGTCATCCCCCACTGCCCCGCTTTCTCGCCGTACGCCTCCTGATCGATGCCGGGGGCCCGATCGAACACGCATTCACAGAAAAGTATGGGGCAACAGGTACAGCGCTCTTGCACGCCGCTCGTGCACGGTTGGCTGCAACAGGCATCTTCCTCCCCCAGCTCGAAGTCGAAAGTCGCTATCGTTGGATCAGTGAAGTCGTTGCAAAGACGGTGCACCAGCCCCCCCTGACGCCCACCTGGAGCGACACGATCGACCACATCGTGACCCACAAGTTTTGGGGCCTGGTGATCTTCCTCGGCATCATGGCGCTCACCTTCCAGTCGATCTTCTCCTGGGCGGTCCCAGTCATGGATGCTATCGATACTCTCTTTCAGTCCCTCGGGAGATACACCGCTGGGGTCCTTCCTGCGGGACCGGTGCAGAGCCTCGTCGTTGATGGGGTCATCGGCGGAGTGGGCGCGGTGATTGTCTTTGTCCCGCAAATCGCCGTGCTCTTCGGTCTTATCGCCATCCTCGAAGACTCTGGCTACATGGCCCGGGCAGCGTTTCTGATGGACCGGGTGATGGCGACCTTCGGTCTGTCAGGTCGCAGCTTCATTCCCTTATTGTCGTCCTTTGCCTGTGCCGTGCCCGGCATTATGGCCACCCGGACGATCGAGGATCGTCGCGATCGCCTGACGACAATCCTCATTGCCCCTCTCATGAGCTGCAGCGCCCGTCTGCCTGTCTACGTCCTCTTTATTTCCGCTTTCATCCCTGCGCAGACCGTATGGGGCATCATTGGGCTGCAAGGGGCCACCCTATTCGCACTGTATCTGCTCGGCCTCCTACTCGCCCCGCTGGTCGCATTGACCCTCAAGCAGACCCTCTTCCGCGGAGAGCCCGTCCCCTTCCTCCTCGAACTCCCCCCCTTCAAGATCCCCGCGTGGCGGGTTGTCCTTTTTCGCATGTACGACCGCAGCTGGGCGTTCATCCGGCGGGCAGGGACGATTATCCTTGCAACAACTGTCCTGATCTGGGCACTCTCTTACTACCCGCATCAAAAACAGATCGCTGAAGCGTATCGAGCCTTACGTGCCGCAGCGCCACCGGAAGAGCAGGAGCGTCTGCATATCGAAGAGGCGGGTGCTCGCTTGCGCGAAAGTTTTCTGGGCCAGGCTGGACGGGCGATCGCACCACTTGTTCAGCCGCTGGGGTGGGACTGGAAAATCGGCATGGCAGTCCTCGCCAGCTTTCCGGCCCGCGAGGTCGTGATCGCCGCCCTCGGCACCATCTACAACCTCGGCAATGGACAGGACGAGGGTAGCGTGGAACTGCGAGCGGCGATGCGTGCCGAACGCTGGCCAGACGGCCGCCCGGTGTACACACCCGCTGTGGCCCTCTCGCTCATGGTATTTTTCGCTCTGTGCTGCCAATGTGGTGCTACTCTCGCAACCATCAAACGCGAAACTGATTCGTGGGGGTATGTAGCTTTGACTTTTTTCTATATGACCAGCCTCGCCTATCTCAGTGCCCTGGCGGTGTACCAAATAGGGAGCCGCCTGACCGGCAGCTAGGCGACCGATCGTCGACATACGAAGAAAGTGTAGCAAACCATGGAGGTACAGACACTGATTGTGACTGTCGTCGTCGCTGTCGCGGCCTACTATGTCGGACGTTCGCTCTGGCGCACGTGGACACCCTCAAATGGGTGCCAGGCGTGTCGGTACAACCGCACCCGCGCCGATGACTACGTTTGATGATACTGTCGAAGCGTCGACGGCATCCAGCGCAGCTACTGTGCGGCAGCAGGCGTCAGCGGACTGTGTTCACCGCGCATCTCCCGGCCGGATCCCCATTCCCATACGCCTTCAGCAATCAAGCGGCGCAGCGCCTGTTCAACGGCTGGCTGAGACCAGTCATTGTAACCGATATGGTGGTGCACGATGTTCCCCTGGCGATCGATAATGAACGTTTCCGGATAGCCGGTCACTCCATAGCGTCTCCCCACCTCCCCGCGCACGTCGAGCAATACCGGAAAGGTATACCCCCCTTCCTTGATGTACGGGAGCACGGTTTTGTGGCCATCCACATCTTGGCTGACGGCGAGCATGACAAAGTCGGCATCGCGCAAGCGGCGATACAAAGCCTCCATGGTCGGCATCTCTTTGCGGCAGGGTGGACACCAGGTGGTCCAGATATTGAGCATCACCACTTTGCCCCTGAGCTGAGAGAGACGCACTGCTTGTCCCTGTAGATCGGGGAGGAGAAAATCCTGCGCAGCCACCGATTTCCTGTTCGGCTGCCGCGTCCACGTCGCCAGCAAAGCAAAAACCACAACCACGACAGCGAAAAAGAGCAGCCATTTTCTCATCGTTGTTTCTCACGCACCAACCGCGGTAGCGGAACTGCCTGGTGGGCGTCTTGCCGCTGGAGTAACATGATGCTCCCAATAGCAGCCACCACGAGGCTGAGCACCTGGGCAAGCGACAGTCCGAGGAGCAAGGGGGGGTTCAGGCGGACAAACTCGAGCAGGAAGCGGGCGACACCTGCGAGCAGCAAATATCCCCAAAACAACGCTCCCGGTCGATGCGGGATCGTGCGGCAACGCCATAACAAAGCAAAGATCAACAAATAGGCAGCGCTCTCGTAGAGGGCGGTGGGATGTACGCGCACTCCCGGTGGGTACTCCCATCCGATGATCGCCTGGGTGTACGCCACCCCCCAGGGAAGGGTCGTGGGCGGCCCCCAGTCCCCGTCACCGGCCAGATGGCAACCGATACGGCCGATGCCATGGCCGAGGGCGATGGCAGGAGCCACAGCATCCATCGTCTCACGCCAGGGGAGCCCGTAGTAGCGGAGGCATCCTGTCACCGCCGCCACGCCACCGATCAGTCCCCCGTACCACGTAAATCCCGCCCCCGTGAAGATGAACGACCACGGGTCGGCGAGAAATGCCGGCCACTGCTCGAGCACGAAGAGGACGCGCGCCCCCAGGAGGCCACCGAGAGCAGCCCAGAGCACTAAGGTCGCAGCCAGATGGGGATCTCTCCCCTGACGGTGCAATTCTCGTCGTAACACCCAGCCAGCGGCTAAAAACCCCAGCGCCATCATGACGCCATAACTATAGACCGTAATCGGTCCGAACCGCAGCAATACGGGATACATGAGCGCATCATACTCTAGCACGCCCAGCGATACCAGGTGCGCTGCCTTTTGGTCTCCTGCCAGTGCTTTTCTCTTCCCTCTGTTCTCGCTACTGTAAGGGTCTAATGCGCGCAGTCATTCAACGGGTCAAAGAAGCACGGGTCGACGTCGATGGCGAATGTATCGCGCACATCGGTCGCGGACTGGTAGTGCTGCTGGGCATTGCTAGCCAGGATACCGAAGCGGACGCTGAGTATCTCAGCACGAAAATCGTCGGCTTGCGGATTTTCCCCGATGAGGCCGGCAGATTCGCCTATTCTGTACAGGAGGTGCAGGGTGCCATCCTGGTTGTTTCCCAGTTCACCTTGTACGGTGATTGTCGGAAAGGCCGCCGTCCCTCCTTTACCGACGCGGCAGGAGCAGAGAAAGCGCTGCCGCTGTACGAGACCTTCGTGGCACAGCTCAAACGCCACCATATCCCCGTTGCCACTGGTCGCTTTCAGGCGGTTATGGCGGTATCATTAGTGAACGACGGACCGGTGACATTGATCGTGGAGAGTCCGCACAAAAGCCGAGAGTAGTCCCGATGCCGAAAGCGGGATTTTGGGCGATCGAGACGACGCGCAAGATCAGTTTTGGGAAGGACGGCTGGTGGTACGCCAACGAGGAACGTATCGAGAACCGCCGCATCAACGTGTTATTTAGCCAGCACCTGCGCCGGACGCCAGAGGGACAGTATGAAATCGCTATCGGGTGGGACCGCGTTGCGGTCGAGATCGAGGATACCCCTTATGTCGTGACCCAAGTGACCGGCACTCCAGAGGGGGGTTTTGTGGTGCGGCTAAACGATGAAAGCGAGGAACCGTTGAACCCTGCTACCCTCTCTGTCGGCCGTGATCAGGCACTGTACTGTCGGGTCAAAAATGGAGAGTACCCTGCCCGCTTCTTGCGCCCGGCATATTATCAACTGGCCACGTATATCCAGCAAGAGCCAACGAGCGGCACCTTTTTCCTGCCGCTCCGCGAGACCCGGTATCGGATCGCAGCGCTCGGAGCGAGCGAGGAACCAGACGCCACGTCTGGATAACCGGGATACCGCCTGACGGTGTGCGATCCGCGCCTATTGGTGCATATGTCCTATGCACATTGTGTTCGTCGAACCTGAGATCCCACCCAACACCGGGACAACGGCCCGGTTGTGCGCTGCAACCAACACGAGTTTTCATCTCGTCGGCCCACTCGGCTTTTCCCTGGCAGACCGCTACCTCAAGCGTGCCGGGCTGGACTACTGGCCATACGTCGATGTGCACTACTACCACAACTGGGAGGACTTTCTGGCTCGCCGTCCCCCCGGGCGTCTGCTCGCCTTTTCCGCCCGGGCAACAATTTCTTACACCCGTGTCCGTTACCGGGAGGATGACTTGCTCATCTTCGGCAGTGAAACACGCGGCCTCTCGGATGAGATCCGCACCGCCCTGGCGGATTCCCTCTATACGATTCCCATGCCGGGCAGGCACGTACGCAGCCTCAATCTCGCCAACGCAGCGGCGATCGTGCTGTACGAAGCGTTGCGACAATTAGGCAAAGTGTGACGCGAGCGTCCCACAACTCTCCCCCTGCTCCACACAGGACAGCCGGCTGGAGCACGCCGCCATACT
>JANWXO010000074.1 GCA_025057295.1 Candidatus Binatia bacterium
AAGGCCTTGTGGGCTGCTTTGCTGGTGGCGTTCCCTGCCCTGTTGCTGCTGGCCACGGTGCTGGGGCTGCGCTTTTACCATCGTCTGGAGAAAGAGGTTGTGGCGCGCTTTTCCAGTCACCGATGGGAGATGCCATCGAAGATCTATTCTGCTTTCACCCTCTTGTACCCCGGGCTTGATATCCGTGCAGTAGGCCTGCTCGACCGTCTGGACCATCTGGCATATCGTTCGGTACAGCGACCGGTACAAACCCGAGGAGAGTATTTTTACGATCCCCACAACGGGCAGCTGCAACTGTACTTGCTCGATTTCCCTGCTCCGGGGGGCACGACCAGACCGCAGCGGGTGAAGATTCAATTGCAGGGTGAGCAGATTGAGCGGATCGTCGACCTTGACGAGCAGGTCGAGTTGCTGACAGTGGCGCTGGAACCAGAGGTGATCGCTGGGGTGTACAACGAGACCTGGGAAGAACGTCGGGTTGTCAAGCTCTATCAAGTGCCATCGCTGTTGGTCAAAGCACTCTTGGCTGCTGAAGACCAGCGCTTCTTCGAACATGAGGGCATTGATTTCTGGAGAATCCTGGGGGCAGGCTGGGCAAATCTCCTCGCTGGGGAAGTCGTGCAAGGCGGCAGTACCTTGACCCAGCAGCTCATCAAGAACTTCTTTCTCACCCAGGAGAAGACTTTTGCCCGCAAGTTGGTCGAAATCAGTATGGCCCTGATCATAGAGAAACACTACTCCAAGTTGGAGATTTTGGAGAATTACCTGAACGAAATCTACCTCGGCCAACGCGGCGCGCGGAGTATTTTTGGAGTCTGGGAAGCCGCCCGTTTTTATTTCGGTAAAGAACTGCACGATCTGACCTTAGGGGAAATGGCAACAATTGCCGGCATGGTGAAGGCTCCCAATCGCTATGCGCCCAATCGCCACCCAGAACGAGCCCTGCACCGCCGCAATTACGTGCTTCAGCGCATGCTGGAACTCGGCGATATTTCTCGGCAGGAATACGAGGCAGCTGTACAAGAACCTCTCGGCACTTCCCCCTCCCCCGTGAGTACAGGCAGTGCGCCCTACTTTGCCGACTTGGTACGGGAAGAGCTCCAGAAGACGTATCCACGGCATGTCCTGGCGACAGCGGGATTACAGATTTACACCTCGCTAGACATGCATCTCCAGCGCCTGGCAGAAGAAGCAGTACGGACTGGTTTGGAAGAATTGGAGAAGAAGTACCCGCGCCTGCAGCGGGAGAAACCGGAAGAGCGTTTGCAGGCGAGTCTCATCGCGATGCAACCACAGACAGGGGAGATTCGTGCCTTAGTCGGTGGACGGGACTATCGCGTCTCACAGTTCAATCGCGCCACGCAAGCCCGCCGCCAACCTGGCTCCATCTTTAAGCCGATTGTCTATCTCGCCGCGCTCGCACAGGAGCGAGAACAACGGCAGGGCCGCTTCCTGCCAACCAGTCGCTTCGATGATTCTCCCTTTACGTGGGTCTATGGGGACAAGCGCTGGAGCCCAGGAAACTATAGAGACGAATATCGGGGACTGGTCACGCTGCGCCAAGCCCTTGAGTTGTCTTTGAATGCCGCCACCGCCCGTATTGCCCAGCAGGTTGGCCTCGAAGCCATTCGCCGCGCGGCGCGGCAATTGGGGATCGTGAGTCCGCTCCCTCTCTATCCTTCTTTGGTGCTGGGTGCAGCAGAGGTAACCCCCTTCGAGGTCGCTGTCGCCTTTAGCACCATTGCCAATCAGGGGATTCGTGCGGCGCCGCGTACCATCAAGCACGTTGTCTCCTCTGAAGGGGAGATGCTCGACCGTCGTCCCATCCGTGTGGAGCACGCGATCGCTGCGGAAGACGCCTATCTCCTGACCCATCTCCTTCAGGGAGTGATGGAACGTGGGACGGGGCGAGGCGCACGCCAGAGCGGATTTACCCGTCCGGCTGCGGGGAAAACGGGCACAACAAATGACTTCGGCGATGCGTGGTTTGTCGGCTATACGCCCGACCTGGTGACGGTTGTGTGGGTGGGCTTTGATCAGCGTCAATCCCTTGGGCTTTCTGGGGCGCAGGCCGCACTCCCGATTTGGACCGCGTTTATGACTCGTGCCACGAGCGGGCGTCCTCCTGTCTCTTTTCTGCCCCCTCCTGGCGTGACTGTGGTGAAGATTGACCGTATCACCGGATGTCGTGCGACCCCGGAATCGCGTGCGGTGATTGAGGAAGCGTTTTATAGTGGCGAAGAACCTACAGAGCCCTGTTTCCCCTACGTTCCTTCTGGACCTGAAGCCACCCCTGTCAGTGGCAAGACTCTCGATTTCCCTGCAGTACCGCCGCAGCCGCGTGCACTGCTGGCAGAGCGACCGTCTGTGACCCCCAAAGATTGGGCTCCACCCCCTCGGGAGAAGGAAAAACCATGGTGGCGTCTTTTTTGAGCGCGAAAAAACCCTCAACCACAATAGTGTGTGCGCTCCTTGCCTGGTGTCTCTGGAGCATCGGCCACAGCAGGGCTGAAGAAGGGCGATCGCAAGCTCCTTATGGGCAACAGAAAGCGTTGTTTGAGGAAGATTTGCTCCCACATCACCCTGCTGACGACGCTGCCCCTGTTCCTAGCGCAACGGATCCTGTAGGGCCACCGATGGCCTCGCAAGACGCCCAGGCGTCTTCGTCCCTTGAAATCTCCTCTTCCTCTCTCCGGATGGCGTTGTCGCCGCAAGACATCGTTGCGCTGCGGTTTGTCGAGGGGGGGAGAGCCTTGCTCGAGCAAGCGCAGTTCGAGCTGGCGCAGGAGCGGTTCGAGGAAGCGGTGGCGGTCGCCCCGCAGCAACCATACGGTTACTATTTCCTCGGTCGCCTGGCTTTCGTCCAGGGGGACCATCGACAGGCCTTAGCTTTTTTGCAAAAGGCTGAGCTTCTATTCGGGACAGACGACCGGGCCTGGCGTGGCGAGGCGGCGTGTCTCAGAGGAGCTATTTATGAAGAGCTGAGGGATGACCACCAGGCGCGGAAGGCCTATCGACAGTGTCTTGAGTTGGTACCGCGCAACCTCAGAGCGCTGAGTGCACTGGCGCGGCTGCAAACCGAAGAGTTCCTTCCTGGCGATGAGTATGCTCCACCAGCCTCCTCTGCTGATCCTTGGGATTGAAACCTCCTGCGACGATACAGCTGCTGCCGTGCTCCACGGCAACCGGATCCTGGCCAATGTCGTCTCTTCTCAGGATGAAATCCACAGTCCCTATGGTGGAGTGGTACCGGAACTGGCGTCGCGTCACCACCTACGGGACATAGTGCCGGTCATTGATCAGGCTTTGAAAACTGCGGGGGTGAAGCTCACCCACCTCGATGGTGTGGCGGTGACAAAGGGGCCCGGACTGGTGGGGTCGTTACTCGTCGGCGTCTCCATGGCCAAGGCGCTGGCAGCGGCGGCCAATCTTCCGCTCATTGGCGTGAACCACTTAGAGGGGCATCTTCTTGCTGCTCAGATAGAGCACGAAGTGGCTTTCCCGTTCCTCTGTCTTTTGGTCTCCGGCGGGCATACCAGTTTGTATGTGGCACGGGGCAGGGGGGAGTACGAGCTACTCGGGGCGACGAGGGATGATGCCGCTGGCGAAGCTTTCGACAAAGGCGCCAAGATGCTCGGGTTGGGGTATCCAGGAGGACGAGTCATCGATCAACTGGCTCGCACTGGAGACCCGACCGCCGTTCGCTTTCCTCGCGCCCATGTCAAGACGGGGCAATACGATTTCAGTTTCAGCGGGATCAAAACGGCTCTCCGTCAGTTCCT
Organism: Candidatus Binatia bacterium; assembly: GCA_025057295.1. Taxonomy (GTDB): domain Bacteria; phylum Desulfobacterota; class Binatia; order Bin18; family Bin18; genus JANWXO01. The sequence goes on from JANWXO010000074.1 coordinate 3,783, forward strand.
CCATACGCAAGGCGCTTCTGCCTACCGGGTGGAGGATGTTGCTGCGAGCTACCAAGAAGCGATCATCGATATGCTGCTTGAGCGTCTGCTGCTTGCTGTGCGTCACTTGCACATCCGGCGAGTGGTCGTGTCTGGCGGCGTGTCGGCCAACTCGCGCCTGCGCTGGCGTCTCCGTGCGGCAGGAGAAGAGCTCGGCCTAGAGGTGTATATGCCTTCGCTCAAGCTCTGTACCGACAACGCAGCGATGATCGCTTTTGCCGGTGCGTGGCGCTTGGCGTGCGGACAGCGCTCCTCATGGGATCTCGGCGCGTTCGCGACTCTGCGGTTATAGAGCGTGACGACGTTGTTACAGCAGGCGCGTCGTACCCTGAACGAGCTCGGAGCTTGGCCGCGCAAGCACCTTGGGCAGCATTTTCTCGTTGATCCCTCTGTGGTCGATCGCATGATTGCTGCAGCAGGGATTTGCCCAACGGATACCGTCTTAGAAATCGGGCCGGGCTTAGGGGTCCTCTCCCACAAACTTGCCGAGTTGGCTGCACGGCTCTATCTCGTCGAAATCGATCCCACGCTCGCCGAGCGACTCCGCACGCACTTTGCCCGGAACGATCGGGTCCACGTTTTGGTAGCGGACTTTCTCCAGCTCGATCTCGCTGCTGTCTTTCCTGAGCCGCGTATCCGCGTGGTCGCCAGCTTACCCTACAATGTGGCAACTGCCATCCTCTTCCGCCTGCTCGAACATCGACAGCAGTTTCCCGACGCGACCGTCATGCTGCAAAAGGAAGTGGCCGAACGGTTGCATGCTCGCCCAGGCACGAAGGCGTATGGCGTTCCGACTGTCCTCATTCAACTTTATGCGACCGTGACTGTGGTGTGCACAGTCCGACCGCGAAGCTTCTTTCCTCCCCCTCGAGTCGAGTCCCAAGTGGTTCGGCTGGTGTTTCGAGACTCTCCTCGAGTAGCTCTCTGCAGCGAGCATCTCTTCTCGCAGGTGGTGAAGGCGGCGTTTGCCCAGCGCCGCAAGACCTTGCGCAATGCGTTACGGGCGGCAGGATATCAGGAACTGGAGGCGGTTGAGGAAAAAACCAATATTGCTTTGCAGCGACGGGGGGAAACACTCAGTCTCGAGGAGTTCGCCGCGCTCGCCAATGCACTGGCCGGGCACACGTGATGTCGGCAGAGCGGCGAGTTGTTCACCCCTTGTGGGGAGCCTCCACTGCTTCACAGACCACCGCATTTCTGCGACGGGTGTCGCCAGGTCCGAAGTTGATGGAGTATCTCTGTTCTTGATACAGATGCGCGGACAGAAAGGAGGCGAGCTGGATGCTGACAGTATACCGAGTCGGCGCACATGACTCTCAGGTGGTCGACGAGTTCCTGCGCAAGCCTATTGGCCATCATAGCCCCGCACTGCAACGTGTCTTGAACGTCTTTCGCGGTGAGCCGACTGCGGGCAAATATGTGCTCGTTTGTACGCAGCCGCACAAAGAATGGGTGCTCGGCCAGTTAAGCGGGGAGCGTGGCAAGCCGGTGAAGCTACTCAAAGGCCAGGTCTTTCGCAGCCTTGAGGAGGCTGAACGGGCGGTCTTCCGTCGCCGTTGGAAAAAGTACACTGGCAATGATCTCGGATAGGGAGCCGCGCGAGGAGCGGATATGAAGGTGATCGGCTATAGCGACAAGCTGAGTGCAGCGCCGGGTGAGACCGTGCGGTTCATGGTGCACTGTCAACTCCCGACCTATCGAGTGGATATTGTGCGCGTGATCTGTGGAGACACCAACCCCCAAGGACCAGGGGTGAAAGAACAGGTCGTAAAAACCCCGGTCAACAAAACCTACCGGGGACGCCGGCAAACGATCGAAACTGGTTCATACGTGACGATTCCGCACTGTCCACTCCTCGAGACCCTGAACAGTTTTTCCTTTCAGGCGATGATCTGGCCGACAACGCCTGGCAGAGGGAGGCAGGTGATCATGTCCAAATGGCATGATCGAGACAAGAGCGGCATGATGGTTGTGATCGCGCCGGACGGCTCGCTCGCTCTGGTGCTCGGCGATGGCAGGGGCAGGGAAGAAATGCTCTCCACCGCGCATCCGCTCCTCGCGCGCGAGTGGTATTTCGTGGCGGTCAGTTACGACGCCCGCACCCGGGCAGTGTCGCTCTATCAAGAACCGCTGGTCAAGTATCCACTGACGGCGGATGCGGCCGAGGTCCACACAACGGCGCAGACGGAGGGGATAGGGAAGAATCGTGCTCCCTTGATGTTTGCCGCCTTCCGTAGCGGTAGAGGGCGGACGGTGCTTGATGGCAAGTATGACGGCAAGATCGACAGCCCACGTCTCGCGAACCGCGCGCTCCAGCGCCTGGAGATGGAGATGTTGAAGAACGGGCCGCTTCCCTCCCACCTGGGCAATGCAGTGCTCGGGGCGTGGGATTTTTCCCGCGATATCAGCTCGACACGGGTGTCGGATCTATCACCCCATGCGTTGCATGGGGAAACCGTCAACATGCCAGCGCGCGGTATGAAAGGGTACAATTGGACCGGCGAGGTAATGAACTGGCAAGAGGCGCCCGAGCAGTATGGCGCGATCCACTTCCACGAGGATGATCTCTATGATGCGGGCTGGGAGGTAGATTTCACCTTCACCATTCCGGCAACACTGCCGAGCGGTCTCTACGCCGCACGGTTACGGGCGGGTGAAGAGGAGGACTACATCCCCTTTGTTGTCAAACCAGCGCCAGGGCAGGAAAAACGGATCGCCTTGTTGCTTCCCACCGCGAGTTACATGGCCTATGCCAATGAGCACTTGGCGACCAATACCGCCCTCGTCGAGCTGTTGGCTGGGCGGCTTGTGCCTCTCGATAAGTATAGCCTCTTTTTGCAGGAACACCGCGAGTACGGCCTGTCCTGTTATGACACCCATGCCGACGGCTCAGGAGTCTGCTATTCGTCGCGCTTGCGACCGATCCTCAATATGCGCCCCAAGCATATCAGCGCCCTGGGCGGGGTGGGTTCCTCGCTCTGGCAGTTCAACGCTGATACCCACATCACCGACTGGCTTGAGGCGATGGGGTACGAGTTCGATGTCATTACCGACGAAGACCTGCATGCGAGAGGAGTTGAACTCCTCAAGCCGTATCGCGTCGTCCTGACTGGCACGCATCCCGAGTATCACTCAAAGCAGATGTGGGATGCCATGAGCGCGTATCTCAATCAGGGTGGTCGTTTGATGTATATGGGGGCGAACGGCTGGTATTGGAAGATTGCCTACCACCCGACCTTGCCCGGCGTGATCGAAGTACGACGCAGTGAGGGAGGCATCCGCACCTGGGCGGCAGAGCCGGGCGAGTATTACCACAGCTTTACGGGCGAGTATGGGGGGCTCTGGCGGCGCCAAGGACGTCCTCCCCAGATGCTCGTGGGGATAGGGTTTACCGCCCAAGGCTTCGATATCTCGGCGCCATACTATCGGTTACCTGACAGCTTTTCTCCCCGTGCGCAGTTCATCTTTGCGGGTATTGGCGAAGATGAGGTGATAGGGGACTTTGGTCTGATTGGAGGGGGGGCAGCCGGTCTTGAGCTTGACCGCGCCGATCGCCAACTCGGGACACCCCCCCATGCTTTAGTGCTGGCAACGTCAAGAGGGCGGCATACTGATATTTATCTCGTTGTCTGTGAGGAGTTACTCGCCACCTATCCCGGCCTGGGCGGCACCGAGAACGAGCTCGTTCGAGCTGATATGGTCTTTTTCGAGACACCCAACGGTGGCGCAGTCTGGTCGGCCGGCTCGATCGCTTGGGCGGGGAGCTTATCCCACAACAAGTACAACAATAACGTTTCGCGCATCACGCACAATGTACTCAGGCGCTTCCTCGACCCGACGCCCTTTGCGTAGGGAATCCATCTCCTATCCTGGTGCTGACTATGGTTCTGCCTGGCAGCTGTCATTCGGGCAAACGGGCGATGCGCGTGAGGTCGAGCGAGACCCACACAATCCACGCTGTGAGCGCGAGGGCGAGAATGGTCAAAATCTGCATGCGGGTGACGAGACGGGCGAGCCGATCTGGCGCAATTTCCTCGCCCCGCACTTCCGTCCGCACGATCCGGTGCCCCATTCCCAGAGACACGGCCGCGCTGAGGTTAATCACGAGGAACACCAGCAAGAGTTTCAGCCCCAACACCCCGCCGAGGAGGGAAAAAAACTGCAGACCCGGAAACGCCGCTTTATACGAGGTGAGGTTGAACGCACCGCTCATTAACACCACCCCCAGGGCACCGATACTCAGTGGGTTGTAGACCTTGAGCACCTGAGCGAGAAAGCGCTGCTTTTCCCGCGTACCGGGAAGCTGAGCAGCTGATGGCAGGAGCCCCGCGGTCAGCATCACCCCACTCCCAAAATAGACGGCCAAGCTGAGGAGGTGAACCCAGAGAATGACCTGATCGCTCATCGGCGGCTTGTTAAACCAGAGTGACGCCGGGATGTAAATGGCGGCCTCCGTTGACAGTACAAATCGCAGCCGATATGTCACTCGTGAATGGAATCTTGCCGTGTCATCCGCACCGTGCCTCGAGCCTGCTGTCGAGTTGCAGGCGCAGTTCTGAGGACGCAAAAGGGAGAACGGAGTAAAGATGGCTGAACGGGTGTTGCTCCGTCACCTGGATGTTCCAGATATCCACAAGCTTGATGTCTACCTTGCCCACGGTGGGTATGCCGCCGCGCGCAAGGCTTTAACCACGCTCACCCCTGAGCAGGTGACCGAACAGGTCAAGGCCTCGAACCTCCGCGGGCGAGGCGGGGCGGGGTTTGTCGCTGGCATGAAGTGGGGCTTCCTGCCAAAAGATTCGCCCAAGCCTGTGTATCTCTGCTGTAACGCCGATGAAAGCGAACCAGGGACATTCAAGGACCGAGCGATCATCGAATGGAACACCCATATCCTGCTCGAGGGGATCTTGATCACGGCCTACGCCATCAAATGCCATACCGCATATATCTACATTCGCGGTGAGTTCGCCTTCGGGGCGCGGCGGTTGCACGAAGCGATTGCCGAAGCGTACAAGGCCGGATTCCTCGGCAAAAACATTTTCGGCACCGGGTTCGATCTCGACGTCTACGTCCACCGCGGGGCAGGTGCATATATCTGCGGGGAAGAAACCGGCCTGATCGAGTCGCTTGAAGGCAAACGTGCGTATCCACGCATCAAGCCGCCGTTCCCTGCAACTTACGGATTGTTCGGTTGTCCAACCATCGTGAACAACGTCGAAACCTTGGCGTGCGTTCCCTCTATCATCGCGAACGGCCCCGAGTGGTTCAAGTCGATCGGACCAGAGGGCAGCCCCGGCCCGAAGATTTACTGTGTCAGTGGCCATGTCGAGAAACCGGGGCTCTACGAGTTACCGATGGGGATGCCGCTGCGCACGGTCATTTACGACTATGCCGGTGGCATCCGGGGCGGGAAAAAACTCAAGGCCGTCATGCCTGGCGGCTCCTCGTTCCCCGTTCTCACACCGGACGAGATCGACGTACACATGGATTTTGACTCCATGCGCAAGATCAACGCCTTCCTCGGCACTGCAGGCATTATCGTCATGGATGAAGACACCTGTATGGTGCGTGCGTTGGAAATCATCGATCGCTTTTATCACCACGAGTCATGCGGGCAGTGCTCCCCCTGTCGGGAAGGCACGGGGTGGTTGCACAAGCTCCTCCTGCGCCTGGAGGAGGGGAACGGCCGACCGGAAGATATCGATTTGATGGATCGCATCGCGGGGAACATGATGGGGAATACCGTCTGTGTATTGGCCGACGCGGCGGCGATGCCGACCCAGAGTTTTCTGAGCAAATTTCGCGACGAATTCGTGGCGCACGTCACCCTCGGACGGTGCCCCCTCAAGAAGAATGGCACGGGACACCGCCAGGCGGCGTGAACCATCGAGAAGAAGGGCGGAGGAGGAAAGCGGGTGTCTCTTTTCGCTTTCGTCCCGTCCACGAGGGGCATATGCCAAAACTGACAATTGACGGCCGTGAGGTAACGGTCGAAGACGGTGTGAACGTAATCCAGGCGGCTGAGCGGTTGGGAATCGAGGTGCCGCATTACTGTTATCATCCTGGTCTCAGCATTTCTGGGAACTGCCGCATGTGTCTGGTCGAGATCGAGAAAATGCCGAAGCTGCAGATTGCCTGTAACACTAAGGTGGCTGAAGGCATGGTGGTCTACACCCGGACACCGAAGGTCAAAGCCGCACAAGAGGCAGTGCTGGAGTTCTTGCTCATCAACCATCCCATCGACTGTCCGATCTGCGATCAAGCAGGAGAGTGCAAGTTACAAGATTACTATATGGATTACGGCGCGTACAAAAGCCGCTTTCCACTTGAGGCGAAGGTGCGGAAACGCAAGGTAGTGGATTTAGGCCCGCACGTTGTGCTGGATCAGGAGCGCTGCATCCTCTGTGCGCGCTGTACGCGATTCCTGGATGAGGTGACGAAGACGAGCGAGCTGGGGATTTTTTCCCGTGGGGATCGGTGTTATATCGACCTCTTCCCTGGCAAGCGACTGGAGAACCCGTATTCCGCGAATGTGGTAGACGTGTGTCCGGTGGGAGCGCTCACCCACAAAGACTTCCGTTTCAAGGCGCGCGTCTGGTATTTGGAGAAGACCCAGTCGATCTGTACGCGGTGTGCCAATGGTTGTAACATCGATATCTACCACCGCCGGGGAGAGATGTTCCGCTTTCGGCCCCGCTATAATCCGCACGTCAATCAGTACTGGATGTGTGACGAAGGCCGCTTGTGGTACAAGGCGCTCCAGCAAGAGAGCCGGCTGACCCGTCCGCTCCTACGCGGAGCCCAAGGATTTACTGCAGTCACGTGGGATCAGGCCGTCAACTGGGTCATTGAGGCAATCACTCAGGCTCAGGCCACGACGACCTCTGGCGAGAGCGCCGTTGCAGGAATCGTTGGAGCGAAGGCGACAAACGAGGAGGCGTATCTCTGCCTGCGCTTGTTGACCTCCAGCTGTGGCACGGAGTTGGTGGCAGGACTCTCCTGGTCTCCCCCACAGGCTTTCGCCGATGATTTTCTTATTAAAGCCGATAAGAACCCCAACACGCGCGGTCTGCAGGCCCTGGGGCTACTCAACGGCAAGGTCGCTGTCACCCACATCCTCGATGCTGCCGAGAAGGGTACAATACAGGTGCTCGTGGTTTTTGCTGCAGACCTGGTGACCGCACTTGGCCGCGAGGCGGTGGAGAAAGCTCTTGGCAATGTGAAAGTTATAGTGCTTGACACCGATTATTCAGGGACGACTGAGTATGCTGACATCGTCCTGCCCATTGGCACGGTAGCCGAAACGGACGGGACATATACGAATTATGCTGGTCGCGTCCAGCGCGTCCGTCAAGCATTTCCTCCTCCCGGAGAGGCAAAAACAGGCTGGGAAGCCTTGTCGCTTCTGCACGCGAAACTCGGCGGTGCCTCGTACCTCTCTGCCGCTGAGGTATTTGCCGAGCTGGCGCAAACCGTTCCCGTTTTTGCCGGGCTGACCTACGGCAAACTCGGTAACCATGGCGTGCCGTTGGCCAGCCTCCTGCCAGAAGAGGTGCGCGGGGCAGCCTCCGCGTGAAAGCGGCCGGGACCCGACTGCTGAGGCGTGCGTGTAAACGCACTGCTCTGCGCGGAGGATTTGCTCGGACAAGGTGGGACCTCCAGTGCGGCTTGCAACCTGGAACGTCAATTCGATCCGTGCGCGCAAAGAGCGTGTCCTCGCTTGGATGGCTGCGCATCGTCCTGACGTGCTGTGCATACAAGAAATCAAGGTCACAGAAGAGGCGTTTCCCAGCGCTGACTTTGCCGCGTTCGGCTATCGAGTCGTCGTTGCTGGTCAGCGGACCTACAATGGGGTTGCGATCCTCTCTCGTATCGCATGCCAAGATGTCGTGCGACGTTTTGACGATGGTGAAGACGAAGCAGAGGCGCGGTTTCTCGCTGCGACCGTCGGCCAGGTGCGCATCGTGTGTGTCTATGTCCCCAACGGGCAGGCGATCGGGAGCGAGAAATTTTCCTATAAATTGGCGTGGGTCAGGCGATTGCGACGATACCTCGAGCGTCACCATACCCCGCAAGATCTTTTAGCCCTGTGCGGAGATTTTAACGTTGCACCGGAACCGCGGGACGTCCATGACCCAAACGCGTGGGCGGATACGGTCTTATTCCATCCCGAGGCGCGGGCCGTTTTTCACGAACTCTGCGCCTGGGGTCTCCTCGATACCGTGCGGTTGCATCACCAGGAAAGCGGACTCTATAGCTGGTGGGACTATCGCCAGCTTGCGTTTCCTAAGAATCACGGGCTACGCATCGATCATATTTTGGTGACCGCGCCGTTGGCGGCGCGGTGTACCACGGCGGAGATTGATCGCAATGCCCGCAAAGGGCAGGGAGCGTCGGATCATGCGCCCGTCATCGCGGAGTTCGCGCTCTGAGGGGCAGTGACGGCCTCGCTGCCGACTTCCAGGCGTTCAGAGCGGCCCTATACCCGACCGATCAAGGTGGCTGCGCTCTGCCGCACGAAGTCGAGGAGCTCTTGTTCCGTCTTGGCACGCCGAAAAGGGATCAAGCGGTGTACGCCGAGATCTGCGTACCGCTTCGCCATCTCCAAGTCGAGCCCTGGGCCGGGGGTAATGCTGATTTCGAGTTCACCCAGTTCTGGCGGTCGCTGGACCGTCCGGGCGGCTTCCTGCAGGCCGGCCAGGCACTTTGCCGTTGCGTCGAGATCAAGGGCAAATCCATACCAGCCGTTGCCGAATTGCACCGCGCGGCGGAAGGCAGCTGGCGTGTGACCCCCGATGACGACGGGAGGGTGAGGTTTTTGTAGAGGACGGGGAAAGGCTTGGATACCGCTGAAAGACACAAAACGCCCGTGGTACGCGGGCTGCTCCTGGGTCCACAATGCCCGCATCGCCTGCAGGTATTCTATCGACCGTGGTCCTTTGTGATCAAAGGGAATGCCGAGAGCGTCGAACTCCGGCTTGAGGTACCCGATACCCAGACCAAAGATCAAGCGTCCGTTCGAGACGACATCCACGCTGGCCAGTTCCTTGGCCAATACGAGCGGGTTCCGCTGCGGAAGAATAATGATCCCGGTACCGAGCCGGATGGTAGTCGTGCGCGCAGCGACAAACGCCAGGGCCACGGCAGGGTCGAGCAGCGGATAAGTCGGGGGCAGGGGAGAGGGGGGAACTTGTGGATCCGGTAATACTACATGTTCTCCCGTCCAGACGGAGTCAAAACCAGCCTGCTCAGCGGCCCCTGCCACGCGCGCTGCCACCTCAGGGTGACTGCAAACCCCCATGTTAATCCCGAACAGCCCGAATTTCATCGCGGTGTCCTCCTTTCCTGCATTCTCTCTCCTCTTCATATATGGGGCAGGAGGGGAAGAACAGTCCCACAGGCAGGGCAAGAGCAGAGGTGCGGTATGAACACGTGAGCGGCGGCATCCTGATTGCGTTCCTTGGGAAAAACCGTCAAGTTAAGAGCCTGGGAGGTGTGTATGCAGGCGCCGGTCGAGTACATGACCCGAATCCGGGAGAACTATGCGCGGCTGGGCTATAAACCCTATCAATGGGTCATCAATACCGACCCCCCGCCCTGGCAGCCGCTGCGCAAGCCTTTATCGCAGTGTCGCCTGGGGT
>JANWXO010000075.1 GCA_025057295.1 Candidatus Binatia bacterium
GGCGCGAGACACAGCACGCCGATTTTGCCGATTTGCAGATTGTGATGCACCCGGTAGGTGGCCTCACCGGTTTTCTCTAGCGGGTAAATCTCCGACAGCAAGGGATGAATGGCGCGTTTGCACACCAGACGGTTCGCTTCCCACGCCTCCCGATAGTTGGCGAAGTGGGTGCCGATGATGCGCTTTTTGTGCATCCACAGATAACGGTTGTCGTATTCGTGCATGTATCCGGTGGTAGAGGCACAGGTGACGATGCGACCTCCGGGTCGGGCGACGAAGACACTGGCAGCGAAAGTATCGTGTCCAGGATGTTCGAAGACGATGTCCGGGTCTTCTCCACCGGTGAGATCACGAATTTTCTGGCCGAAGCGCCGCAGCTCGCGTATGTTCTGCGTGCCGTCTTCGTTCCAAAAGCGGAATCCCTCCGCGTTGCGATCGATGACCCAACGCGCCCCGATCGTTTCGCACAGTTTGACTTTGTCGGGGGAGGAGACCACACAGATGGGGAAGGCCCCGCCGTTGAGCACGTACTGCAGCGCGAAGCCGCCGAGGCCGCCGACCGCTCCCCAGATCAGCACGATATCGCCCTGTTTCAACGGGGCGCCGTTATGACTGACCAGCATGCGGTATGCGGTCGAATTCACCAGCGGCATCGACGCCGCTTCTTCCCATGTCAGGTGGGGGGGCTTGGGCATCAGCTGGTTCGCTCGCACCAGCGAGATTTCTGCCAGGCCACCGAAGTTCGTCTCGAACCCCCAAATGCGCTGGTCTGGATCGAGCATCGAGTCGTCGTGCCCGTCGGGCGCTTGCATATCGACGTAGTTGCAGTGGATGGTCACCTCGTCGCCCGGTTTGAAGAGTGTCACGCCCGGACCCACGCGCAGAATCACCCCAGCGCCGTCGCTGCCGAGAATGTGGTATGGCAGGTCGTGCCGTTTGTCCCACGGGCTCCGTTTGGCCGCGCGTTTGAGGAAGTGAAACGTCGGGAGCGGTTCGAAGATCGCACCCCACACGGTGTTAAAATTGATGCTCGACGCCATGATCGCCACCAGGGCTTCGTTCGGGCCGGGTTCGGGCACCGGAACTTCGTCGAGGTGCAGACTCTTGCGCGGATCCTTCTCGTGCGACGGCAGGCCGTCGAACATGTGGATCTCATCCTCGTGCGTGGTAATCGCGCGCATCGTCTTTGGCAGCGGCAATCTGGCGTAGTCCTCCGGTGTGGCCTTCCCTGACAGAATGGCGTCACGAATCGCGTTCATCTCGTTCGACATGCCGAACTCTCCTTCTCGCAGATTCCCGCTCAGCCTTCCCGCTGGGGGTCGATGAGGACGCCAGGATTCAGCAGTCCGTGGGGATCGAGAGCAGCTTTTGCCGCCCGCAGCGCGGCAGCGAACAGTTCCGGGCGCTGGCGATCATACCAGGGCCGGTGAATCCGTCCCACCGCGTGATGGTGGGTGATCGTCCCACCATATCGGATGACGGCATCGCTGGCAGCGGATTTGACCGCACGCCATTGTTCTAGTTCCCCACCGCGTCGCCCCAGGGCGAGAAAGGTGTAGTACGGAGCCGGACCATCAGGATAGACATGAGTGAAGCGGCACGACAAGAGCCCTCCCCCGCACACCTCCTGCAGCGCTCGTTGCGTGGCGTCCGTCACCCCCGCGTGAAACTCGGCGAAACGGTCCCAGGTGATGGCGCTCTCGATCGTGTCGAAGATTGCGCCCATGGCGACAATGGTGCTGAACTGATACGGCATGCGCAGGAACGCATCGCGCCACTCCCCCACCGAGCCCTCGCGTCCTGCGGCTTCGCCCCCGCTGCGTATCACCACCCCCTGCGGAGTGGTGCCACTGTGATCCGCACAACATTCCAGCGCGCGGTTGATCCAGGCATCGAGCGGGTGGTCGGCGGATTCAAAGCCGAGCATCAAGATGCTGCCCGTCCCGTCCCCGATCTGGTTGCGTGCCACTTCCACCGGGTCGAGCAGCCGGCAGTTGGTCGGGTACAGGCCCGCCTGACTTAACGCACGGACGGCTGCCACTCCAGACTCGAACCGCTCGAAGCGTACGGCTGCCGAGGCGCGATAGATCGGGCGGTGCTGCAACCGCATCCATGCCTCTGTAATGATCCCCAGCGTCCCTTCGGAACCGATGAACAGGCGGTCCGGACTCGGTCCGGCACCGGAGCCGGGCAGGCGGCGTGTCTCGATGATTCCTGTCGGCGTCACGATGCGCAACGACTCGACGAAGTCGTCGATATGGGTATAGAGGGTCGCGAAGTGTCCACCCGAGCGGGTGGCGATCCAGCCGCCCAAACTGGAAAACTCGAAGGACTGCGGGTAGTGGCGCAGCGTGTAGCCGTGCGGCCGTAGCTGGTTTTCCAGTGCCGGGCCGTAGACCCCAGCCTGGATGCGTGCGGCGCGCGACAGGGAGTCGATCTCCAGCACGCGGTCGAGCTTGCGCAGATCGATCGATACACTCCCACCATAGGCGTCGGCGGGAGGAGGCTCGACGCCCCCGACCACGCTCGATCCACCCCCGAAGGGAATGACAGCGGCACCGATCTGACTGCACCACTCGAGGAGGGCGACGATATCGGCTTCGGTACGGGGGTATGCGACCACGTCCGGCGGGTTGGGAAACTCACCGCGGAAGGCGCGCAGGAGGTCGGGAAAGGCTTTGCCGTAGGAGTGCGCAGCGCGGTCGTAGGTGGCAGTCGAACAGATCGCTGCCAGCGTCGGCGGTGGCAGGATGCGTGGCGGACGCAGTTGCAGGTCCTCCACGCGAGGCGCCGGTGCCAGGTCGATGTCGTCGCGCCCCAGACTGGTTGCGAGCGCCCTGGCGATGGCTCGCTGTTGCGCCGGGGTCGGTTGCTGATCTTCGTACCCCCAGCCCCAAATAACAGTGCGCCGTTCAGGCATAGTGCCGTCCTTTCAGTCGGTGGATTTATTTAGTATCTGCCAAATGGCGGAGCAGCGATCTCGACTTGTAATTCGATCAGGTGCATCTGGCCTGACTGCAGGGCGTGACCCAGGGCCTGCTCCAATTCCTCAGGCGAGCGTACGCGGGTAGCGGCTACCCCGAACGAACCGGCAAAAGCCACGAAGTCTGGGTTAGTCAAGCGCGCCTCGTACTCCGCCTGATACGCGGTCCGCTGCAGATACCCGATCACCCCATAGGCGTTGTCGTTCACGACGATCAGAGGAAAACCGATCCCATGGCGCACGCACGTAGCCAGCTCCTGCGCCGTATACAGGAAGCCACCGTCACCGATCAGACCGACGACGGCTTTCTCCGGCCACGCGAGTTTGACCCCGATGGCACCGGGAAAACTGAACCCCAGCAGCGCTGACCCTTTGGCCGCGACGAGGCCGTGCGGCTGATAGGAGGGGTAAAAATATTCGGCCCAGTAACCGAGTTGCGTGTTGTCGATGACCAGGGCACTGTCTCGCGGCAGGAGATGGCGGATCGCCTCCAGGTAACGGATCTCGACCAGCTCCTGGCGCAGGGCACGCATCTCGGCCTCGGCCTGGTGTCGCCAGGCCGCGACCCGTTCCTGGCGCGGGCCGCTGTAGGGCTCGCCGGCGAAGTGGCGGCAGAGTTCCTGGGCAATGAGACGGATATCGCCGATGAGCGGCAGAGGGGTGGGGAAGTTCCTGCCCACCCAGCGCTCATCCCAGTCGACGTGAATCAACTGCTCGGGCAGCACCAGACCGCGGCGCTTGGCATCGACCTCGCGGAGGCGGGTGCCGATGGCCAGCGCGACGTCACAGGCCGGGACGATCTCTTTCACGACCAACCGGCGGGCGGCGTTGCCGAAGGCGAGCGGATGGTCCTCGGCGACGATCCCTTTGCCTGGGGTGCTGGTGATAACCGGTGCGCACAGTGCTTCGGCCAAGGCGGTGATCTCCGGGCCGAGGCGTGCGCGCACTGCGTCGGTGCCAGCAATGATGAGGGGCTGTCTGGCGCGGCGGAGCATCGCCACAGCCTCGTCGATCCGTGGCGGGAGCGAGGGAGTTTCGCCCCATACCGGAAAGGGGAGCTCGTTTTCCTCCGCACGAGGAAGGTGGGAGAAGGAGTCCGCCGCTAACAGGTCGGTGGGGACTTCCAGACAAACCGGCCCGGGACGGCCGCGCAACGCGGTGGCGATGGCACTTTTCGCCAGGCGGTAGCAGTCGTCCCCGTCGCGTACGGCGATGGTGGCCTTGGTGACCGTGCGGAAGAGAGCGGTCTGCTCTTCTAATTCGTGCAACGCCCCGAGCCCTTTGCCGATCTTGGCAGCATCGATATTGGTCGTGATCATCACCACCGGTGAGCAACTCCCCCAGGCCTCCTGCAGGGCGGAGAGGGTGAGGCCAGCCCCAGGACCGGTGGAGGAGATGATAATCCCCACGGTGCCGCTCGCGCGGGCGTAGCCGTCGGCCATGTGCGTCGCTGCGGCTTCGTGACGACAGACGATATGGCGGATCGAGCGTGCGTGGCGCAACGCCTCGTACAGGGCGATATTATGGACGCTGGGAATGCCGAACACCGTCTGCACCCCCGCCTCTCGCAAAGCTCGCACGATTTCCTCTGCTCTGGATGGCATAGCGCGCTCCTCGTTACCCGATCACCTCTTGCTGCCGCAGGTGTGCTATCTCCGCCTCGCTCAGCCCTAACTCCTGCAGCACCTCGCGCGTGTGCTGGCCGAGAGTAGGGGGAGGGAGACGCACGGCGCCCGGCGTCTTTTTCAGTTTGACCGGAATCCCGCCGACTTTCAGCTTGCCGACCCGGGCGTGGGTGACCTCGACCGCCATCTGGTTGTGCTGCACCTGGGGGTCGGCGAACGTGTCGTCATAGGTGTTCACTGGTGCAGCCATGACATCTGCGGCGACGAGGCGGCGCATCATCTCGTCTGCCTCGTGCCGGGCAAAAGCCGCCTGGATTTCTGCGTTGAGTTCGGCTTCGTGGGCGAGGCGGTCGGCCACGGTGGCAAAGCGCGGGTCGGTCATCAGGTCCTCGCGGTCGATGGCCCGGCAGATGTTGTGGAAGAACTTGTCGTTGAACGCGGCCAGTTGAATGGCGCGGCCGTCGCGGCAGGTAAAGGTCCCGTACGGCGCGTAGAAGGGGCTGGCATTGCCGACGCGCGGTTGGATGTAGTGGCACAGGAAGAATTGTCCGATTTGAGCAGGCTGGACGTGGAGAAGACCGTCGATGAGACAGAGCTCGATCTGTTGGCCGATTCCTTGCTGCTCGCGCACCCACAGCCCGACCATGGCGGCGAACGCGACCAGGTTGGCACAGGTCGCATCGGCGATCGCCGGTCCCGCTTTGAGGGGCGGACCTCCTCTCTCGCCCGTCACGCTCATAAAGCCGGTCAGCGCCTGGGCGAGGGGATCGATGCCTGGCCGTCCGGCATAGGGGCCGTCTTGACCGAACGCGCTCACCGTAATGCAGATGATCCGCGGGTTGTATCGACAGGTCTCTTCGTATGTGATGCCCAATTTCGCTTTGGCCTGGGGGCGCAGGTTGTCGATAACGATGTCGGCGGTGCGCACGAGTCGGAAGTACAGCTCTTTGCCGGCCGGTTTGGTGAGGTCGAGCACGATCCCCCGCTTGTTGCGGTTGATGCCGACGAAGAAACCACTGTCGTTCTCGACCCTGGGACCGATCGCACGCGACTCGTCCCCATACGGAGGTTCGATCTTGATGACATCCGCGCCCATATCGCCCAGCATGGTTGCGCCATAAGGACCGGCCAGCATGCTGGCCAGGTCGAGGACGCGGATACCTGCAAGCGGTAACGCCATGGTCAGTCCTCCTTTTGCTCCCGCAGACGCTAGCATATCGGCGGTCAACGCCAAAGAGGGCGGGGAGAGATCTTGGCGGCCTCCCTGCACGTCTTCTCGACAGTCGGAGCGAAAAATTGGTAGGCTCTTGCAGTGCCAGCTTTCTGGGGAGGAACAAGATGGAGAATACCCAAGCGACGCAGGAGCTCGAAGCTGTTTTCACCGCCTGGACAGACGCGCTGAACACGGGCAAGCTGGAGGTGTTCTGGCAGGCGTTCGACGAGCGGGCCGAGATCCTCGATGAAGACTTCCCCTGGCGCATGAGTAAAGCGGACTTTATGGACCATCTCCGTTTTCACGCGGGGGAACGGCCGTTATGGGAGTCGTTCGAGTGGCGGCCGCGGGAGCTGCACTTCCTCGTGATCGGAGACACCGGCCATGTCAGCGGCTTTGCCACGTTTCGGGGCAAACCGCGCGACGCGGGATTTCGCCAGCGGTTCATGGGGTTTACCCAGACCTGGGTACGGCAGGAGGGACGCTGGCGGCTCCTGTGTTGGCACCAGAGCCCGCTGCTGGGACGAATCGTCGGCGCCTCGCCCACGTAAGCGATCCCGCACTGGCTCGCTTGCCCCTCCCTGCTAGGGGTGCAGGGCTGCGGCAACGCGACGGAAATCTTCTAGACGGGGCAAAAGAAGCGGGAGCGTCACGCCAGCTTGGCGATACGCCGCAATGCGCTCCTGGCAGTGCGCGGCCGGGCCGACCACGTAGAACGCCTCGACCATGTCGTCGCTGATGAAACGTGTGGCGGCCTGCTCGCCGTCTTGCCGGATCGTGGCGCGTAACGGTCCCAGCAGACCGGGATCGAAACCGCCCTTGTCCAAGAGAATTTCCCCCACGTGCGGCTCATCCAACAGTCGGACGAGCCGCTGTTTCAGGCTGGGCCGTATACTCACCGGGTCATCCGTGAGCCGGACCACCAGCATGCAGGCGATATCGATCGCACCTGCATCCCGCCCGGCTGCGGTTGCTGCCTGTCGTACCTCGGTCACAGCATACCCGACATAGGCCGGCGGCACGTAGGCGTTGAGCAGCACGCCATCGGCCATGGCACCGGCGAGGCGTAGCCCTTTGGTGCCGATAGCGGCCAGATAGATGGGCAGCCGAGGCTGCATGGGCAGAAGAGCGAGCCGGGCGCCGTTCAGCCGGAAATGCCCAGAGGAGGAGGTGACACGCTCCCCTGCCAAGAGTCGTCTGATCGTGACTACTGTTTCTTCTAGAGTGGCGCGTGCTTTGCCGTAGGGGATCCCGAGCTTGTCCTGAATGACGGATTTCTCGCTCCGTCCGAGTCCCAGCAGGAAACGCCCGCCGCTGAGACGATCGAGCGTCGCACTTGCCATCGCCACAAGCGCAGGGTTACGGGTGTACGGATTCACCACCCCCACGCCGAGTTTGAGGCGCTGCGTCGCTGCCGCCAGGAACCCGAGCAGGGAGAAGGTCTCCTCGTGAAAATATCGTTCGGTGACCCAAAGCGACTCGAAGCCTGCCTCTTCTGCGAGCCGGCCGTATTGCGCGAGTTCTGCACCGTTATCGATCCCATGGTATAAGACGATACCGAGTCGTGACATGGTGATGCTCCGCGTCAAACTGGTACGGGGGTGTGCAACCAGAGAGGACCGTCATGGGGGTCATGTCCCCTGTTGCTCGCACCTATCACTCCTCCTGTTTTTCTGCCACAAAGGTCCAATAGGTCGGGACGAGCGTAGCGCTGTCTTGGGTCACCAGAAAGCCCGTCTCTCGCAGCATGGCGAGAATTTCACTGCGAGTGTTGACGATATTCCCCCAGGTGACCTCGAACCATTGTTCCAAAATGCTCATGGTGAAGCGCCGATCGCGTAGGTCGGCTGCCGTCTCCGGCGAGCACCGATCCACCAGCAACAAGACTCCTCCGGGTTTGAGACTGCGGTGGCAGCGGCGAAGAATGCCGCGTTTGGCCTGGTCCGGAAGCTCGTGAAAGACCTGCACCATCGTGACGAGATCGAACTGGCGATGAAAAGCGATCTGCTCTCCGCTGATCGCTTCCACCCGTACCCGCTCCCCTACACCGCGCTCGTCGATGAGACGTCGGGACTGCGCGACGAAGTAGGGCAGGGGTTCGATGCCCACCGCCTGGCAGGTGGGAAATTCCTCGGCGAAGCGCACCAGCACGGTGCCGCTGCCGGAGCCGACATCCATCACTGCTCCTCCCGCGGCAAGGCGCGCTTCTACCTGGCGCACCGCACGAGCGGCAGCGACGATTTCCGGGGCACGGAGGGCAGAGATGCGACTCTGATGAAAGAAGAAGTCCTCGTCGTGGTCCTGGAAGGTCTTCGTCGCTCCAGTGCGGAACGCCTGTGGGTAGGCGGAAAAGTCACGCGCCAGACTGGCGAGGACATGAGCCGTGAGCAACTCCGGGGATTCGTCACCCAACAGTTCGTCCATGAAGGGGGCGAAGGTGAAGCGTTTGTCTTCCGTGCATCCCAGTATTCCTACCGTGCAGGCGGCCCGGCACCAGACCTCCGTGCGCCACGGATCGAGCTGCAGGGCTGTGGCCAGCTCCTCGGCAGAAGCGACCCCCCCGCGCCGTCTCAGTTCGGCAAAGTACCCGAGCCGTCCGCCGATATCGATGATGTGCGTTGCGTGCAGCCCCAACATCCAGCCGCGCAGGGTACGTGCTTGGCTCTCTTTGCTGATCGGCTTCTCCGCCACGACAGTCCTCCTTCCCTATTGCGGATTCCTTCCCGCTGCACCTGGCAGTGCGGAGAGGAACGAGAGGATGGCCGATTGCGCTCGCTCTGCCTGCTCCACCCAAAACACGTGTCCTGCCGGCGCCAGGACGACCAGTGTGGCGCCGGGAATGCGCTCGGCGAGCAGACGCGAGTTCTCCCACGAGATCAACGCATCGTCCTTGCCGGTAATGACGAGCGTCGGACACGCGATCTGCGGCAGACGGTCATACGTATCGTGCGCGTGGGCAGCTTGCAGACGACGTGCCAGTGCTTCTGGGTCGAGCGGCCTTTGCCGGCGAGCTTCGACGAGCTCTGCGATAACCTCGGGATGTTTTTCGATGTACCCTTTGGTAAAAGCTGCCTCCGCCAGGGCTCTGCCTCGCTCCTCTGGCGAAAGCGGAACAGCAGCATACGCCCGCGCGAATGCCTCGCCGCCTAAACGGACTGCGTGCGGTCCGCCTGGAGTCGTGCAGCCCAACACGAGAGAGCGTACCTTATGGGGATGACGCAGCGCTAATTCTTGCGCGATCATTCCCCCCATAGAGACGCCGATCACGTGGGCGGAGGCGAACCCAACGTGATCCATCAGTGCGGCAGTGTCGTCCGCAAGGAGTGCAATACTGTATGCCATATCCGGTTTTTCGCTCTCCCCTGACCCGCGCTGATCGAAGGTCAACACCCGGAACCGCTGGGCAAAGACGGGGGTGAGACCGAAAAACATGCTCCGGTCACCCTGCGCGCCATGGATCAGCACGAGCGGTTCACCCGTACCGTGCAGCTCGTACACCAGTTCGACACCGTTCACGCGTGCTCGTCGCATCGCTTCCCCTCCTTGGTCTTCGCCCAGCCCCCGCACTGGAGAGACAAGAACCAGGCCGCTGGCTGCAGCGACGATCAGCACGACAGTCCATCGCATCTGTGCTTCCCTGGTAGCCTTATAGCGATTTTTGCACGAATGCGACACCTAACTCGGGATAGGGGGGAGGAGCGGGCGTGGGAACCCAGAGAGGCCTGCGGTTCCTCTCGCACCGGTGGATCGTGGGAAAGGACTACCTGTTGGAGCGGGCTCGGGCGAGTGCTGCTTTACACGCAGGAGAGAGTTGGTCCCGGTGCTCTTGTAAGCACTGTCTCATCCTGCCTCCGCCTGGCTCGATCCCGCTGCAGAGAGTGCGTAGATCCTCGGCACACGCATCCCGCAGTCTCCGGCGCGGTCCCGCACCCTGCGCGGTCGTCAGCCGATCCTTGCACGCCGGGGACAGCTCGTCCATGTGCTCTTTCAGACATTGGGCCATGGCTCGGCGGTCGCCCCGTTCGATGTGCGCACAGAACTTCCGGGCGTCCGCGGCACAAGGCCTATCTTCGGCAGAGGCCAGGGGGACGACCCCACCGTACAACACCCCCACCAGTGCGAGACACCCGATGAGACTCCCTCTGCGTTGCATTTTCCCTCCTCGTGAGGCACGGCGTATATTTAGGGTACCGAGCTTTTCACGCAATTGCCAGTGACCGCCCGGTACGCGTTCACCTGCACCCTGCTCTGCGCAGCGGGCAGTTGGACCGAGCGGCAACGCATCCGCTTCGTCCGGGCCGAAGGAGCGGCTGTCGCCGTATCGGTCAGGAGGAAGGATGGCGACCAGCCGCTGCGAGACTGCGCGGTGGATGACTCGTGTGGGATCGCTCGCCAGCGGCGGTCGTCTCGCGGTCCGTTCATGCGGCCTTGGGCAACGAAGTGGATTGAGCCGGTGTCTCCACGGTCTCGTGCCGCGCCCGCCAGGTGTCGTAGACTCCTATCGAGAGGAGCAGTCCGAGGACACAGAGCCCGAGCCCGATGACCATGCCCTGCAGCAGAGGGGCAAACGCAGCGGTCATATCGAGAGCACCACTCGGAACGCCTGAGAGTAACCCTGCCTGTGGAAACATCTCTGTGTACCTCCTGTACAAAGATCGCGCTTGGCGCGTCCGATCATTGGCTTTCGCAAGAAGCGGACCATTGTTGGAGATGCCGAATAATCGAGTGTTTTCCCCGTATCGGTCGTTCTCCTCTGCTCCAGGTGTCTTATTTTCTGTGGCAGGCTGTCTTATTTTGCGCGGCGTGGCTGGCGCAGAAACAGCAGCAACGCGAGACCGGCGCCGTTCAGCGCCGCGCTCAGTGCGAAGGCGACGTCATAGTGGCCGGTAACATGGTACAGATAGCCAGCCAGCACGGGACCAAAGGCTGCGGTCGAGCCGGCCAGAGAAAAAATGAAGCCGACAATCGCCCCGACCGCCAGCCGGCCGAAGTAGTCGCCCACGATGGCCGGGAATAAGGTCGTGGCCCCACCGTACGAAAAACCGAACACTGCAGCGGCGGTGTAGAGAGAGACCAAACCAGTGCTGAGAATGAAGCCGAGAAAGGCGAGTGCCTGCAGCAACAGACACAGACCTAGGGCGGGTTTCCGTCCCAAACGATCGGAGAGGGGCCCCATCAGCAACCGGCCAGCAAAGCCGGCGACCCCGATGACGCTGACCGTCATCGCTGCCTGCAGTTGCGGGAGGCCGAGATCGAGCGCGAAAGGAACGAGGTGGATCATGGGGAAAAAGACGACCAGCCAGGTCATGGTGAAGATCAGGTTGAGCAACCAAAACGTGGAGGTCCGTCTCGCTTCCGCTAGGGTCCATCCTTCCGAAGGAGGTGGTGGCTGGTGTGACGGCTTTGGAGAGGGTGCGGTGTCCGGCGCGTCCCCGTCCGGGTGGAGTTGCATCCGTTCCGGGTCGCGCACGATGCAGGTGGCACACAGGGCGATCGCGACGGTGGCGATAACGCCGAGGAGTTGGTAGGCGGTCCGCCACCCATAGGCGGCAATGAGCGCGGCCGCGAGAGGCGGGAACACAAAGTTGCCGAAGCTCGCCCCGCTCGAGGTGATGCTGAGGGCGAGGCCGCGTCGCCGGATGAACCAGCGCACGACCGTGGCATTACAGGGGACGTAGGCGGCACTCATCCCGCACGCGGCGATCACGCCCAGGAAGAGATAGAGTTGCCACAGGGCACGCACCTGACTCGTCAGGACAATGCCCAGACCGAGCAGGCAGCCGCCGCCGGTGATGACAGCACGCGGTCCCCAGCGGTCGGTCCAGCGACCGGCCACCACGCCGAGTGCGCTGTAGACGAACACGTAGAGCGAGTAGGGGAGGGACAGGCGGGCGCGATCCCAGCCGGTGTCGGCCTCGATCGCCGGCATGAACACACCGAAAGAGAACTGAATGCCGTAGGCGACGCACAGGATGACGAACGCGCAGCCGACGATCACCCAGCCGTAGAAAATTGTTGTGCTTTGCCGTGTAGTGGCGACAGGCGTCACTGACGGTTCGCGGCGAACGAACCCCTCTTTTGGCATGGCCCGCCAGTATGCGGCGCAGCGGCATCTTGTCAAGGGAGCAGAGGGCAAATAGGATCTGGCGCGATCCAGGTCGTGCTCTCCTGGAGGATCTGTGGGCTTCACAGCCCCAGCATTTTGGCGATGTTCACCCGCTGGATCTCGTCGGTCCCCCCGGGGATGCGCAAATTGCGGGCGATGCGGAAGATCTTTTCGATGCCCGACTCTTTCGTCAGACCGTAGGCGCCGTGCACCTGGACGGCACGGTCGGCGACGCGGTAGAGCGCCTCGTCACAAAACACTTTGAGTGCACAGACAGCTTGGATGAGAGAGGGATCGACTTTCAGCGTCCATAAGTTGCCCTGATCGGCTTGCCAGAGACAGTGTAGCGACAGGCTGCGCATGGCCTGCACATCCAGATAGGAGTCGACGATCATCCACTGCAATCCCTGGAAGCGGCTCAGCGGACCGCCAAACGCCTGGCGGTTTTTCACATAAGAGACACACCGGTCGAGGAGGTACTGACCGAGGCCGCTACACATGCCGCCGCGCCGCACGCGGATCCAGTTGATCATTCCCATGCTGATGTAGAATCCTTCCCCTTCCGCTCCCCAGGTATTGGCGAGCGGCACCCGACAGTTCTCGAAGAGCAGTTCGCCGGTCATCCCGTCATCCATGATCGTGCGATAGGTGCGACCGATACGCAGGCCAGGCGTGTCGCGCTCGACGATGAACAGCGTCGCTCCGGCGCTGCGTCGCTCTGGAGCTGTCATCGCACAGACCATGATGAGATCCGCGTACGGCGCATTGGTGATGTACGCCTTGGTGCCGTCGATGACCCACTCATCTCCGCGTCGTGCGGCACGGGTTTCCATACTCAACACATCGGACCCGCCCCGGTACTCGGTAATGGCGTAGGCAGCGGTCCATTCGCCGCGGATCATGGGGCGCAAATACTTCTGCTTCTGCTCTGCGCTGAGGAATTGCATCATTTGGTTGGGCCCTTCGGTCCACGAGAGCAGCCACTGCGTGACGCCGATACCGTGGCGATAGACCGCTTCGTGCACGAAGAACATATCGGTGAGACAGAAGCCGCCGCCGCCTACTTCTTTCGGCATGTGCAAGGCGTAGAAGCCACGTTCCGCCGAGCGTCGCCGGATCGTCCGTTGTGCCTCCAGCACCTCTGGCGCAAGCCGGCCGTCTTCGCGCAGGTAGAGGTGTTCGTTGCTGAGGTGACGGGCGAGGTCTCGCTGGATCGGTTCCAGCTCGTCGGTGATGAAGCGCTCGATCGCCTCGACCGTCGCTTGCACGTGTGGAGGGGGAGAAAAATCGATCATGAGGGGAATTAGCGAGATGAGACGCTCTCGCCTGTCTTGATGACGCCTGTCTTCGTCGTATCGTAGCCGTCCAGTTGTCGGACCGCCTGGTGAAACGCTGCGGAGCGGATGACGGAGACCAGCTTTTGTCCCATGTCGCTGGCGAAAAACTCTTTGAGGAAGACCAAATCGTACTCTTCCTGTTCG
>JANWXO010000076.1 GCA_025057295.1 Candidatus Binatia bacterium
CCGGCTCTCGGTGGCCTCGTTCTCGGCGGAGTGATCTTGTACGTGCCTCATGTGTACGGGGTCGGCTACGCTACTATGGACGCAATCCTGCGCGGGGCACTGTCGTGGCCGTGGCTTCTCCTCCTGCTCCCGGTCAAGATGGGAGCGACCAGCTTGACACTCGCCTCCGGCGGGTCGGGCGGCTTGTTTCTCCCGGCCTTGTACGTGGGCGCGATTATCGGTGGTCTCTTTGGCTTCGGGGTGGGAGCGCTGTTCCCGACCTTCACGGGGCCCAGCGGTGCATACGCCCTTGTGGGGATGGCTGCTTTCCTCGCTGGCGTTGTCCACTGCCCGATTACCGCGCTCCTCCTGCTGTTTGAAATCACCGGGGACTACCACATCATATTGCCGTTAATGGTCAGCTGTACCATCAGTACGCTGGTAGCCAAAGTGCTGCGAGAAGAATCGATCTATACGATACAGCTCACCCGCCGTGGGATTGATATTCGCCGCCGCGAGGCAAATCTCATGCAGGCGTTCACCGTCGGACAGGTGATGCGCCAGGACGTCCCCACACTGCCTGAGACGGCCTCATTCCCGACCGTGGTGCAGTATTTCCTGGCGGGCGACATGCCGGTCTGCTTCGTGGTCGATACCAACCGCCATCTGCGCGGATATATTTCCCTTCACCATGTGAAAACCCTGCTCCAGGAAGACACCTTGGACTCCCTGGTGATCGCCAAAGACCTTGCCCAAAACCCAGGAGAGACCGCCTATCCGGGCGAGACCCTTGCCCGCTGCCTGGAGAAATTCGCTCGCACAGACCAGGAATATCTCCCCGTGATCTCGCCAACGACCAAAGAATTACAGGGGTGTATCTCGCAGCGCGATGTCCTGGAGCTGTACTATCGAGAGCTGATACGACACGAATACATCGGCCTCAGCCTGCGCACGGATACGATCAGCACTGCAGTCCTCGAACAGGTACGACTCCCTCACACCTACACCGTGGCCATTGTCCAAGTCCCTCCTCGTTATGTAGGGCAGACCTTGCGCGCGCTGCAGCTGCGCACGCGTCATAACCTGACTGTCGTCGCTATTCGACGCGGGGGCTTCCACAATCAGGATGAGCTGCCGGACCCAGACCAACCGCTCAGCACCCCTGACTACCTCGTCCTCGTCGGTCGTCCCGAAGACGTGCGGCGTTTCACCGCAGAAGACGACACCCACCCGCTTTCCGCAGCTCCCTCGGGTTAGCGGCGCACAGGTTTGCTCACGGAACGCGCAGGACGCGCTTCCTGCACCCGCTCCACGCACTCGCGGAATAAGCGGTGCCAGTTGGTCACAGTGCCAAACTGATGGACATACGAATCCAACCCGAGCAGGGCACGGACGAGAAACAGCCGGTGACCCGGAGCATTAAAGATGCGATTCTCCAGCCCGATGGCCGCCACCTCCACCGTTTTGCTCACCGAGTCGAAATCGCGCGGATCATAGAGCCGATCCTCCAACACCGGCTCGAAGAGAATATACATCACGCGGACCAAGGGGGCCGGATCGTCGCCGGGGTCGAGATACCCCAGCAAGACAAAACAACGCGCCATGGTCTCCTCGTCCCGTTCGAGGATCGCCTTGGCCAATAGGTGATAGCTGCGGCGAATCTCTTCGGGGAAAATGCGCACACTGCCGAAGTCAAGCATCGCCAGCTTTGGATGATAGGTCACCAGATAATTCCCCGGATGCGGATCGGTATGGAGCACGCCAAATTCAAAGATCTGTCGCCAGGTGATGGTAAAGTACTTGATCGCGATCCAATCCTTGAGGCTCTGCTCGACCCCAGGTGCGAGCACCTCCTGAAATTTGTACCCGTCGATATATTCCATCGTCAGCACCCGGCGCGAGGAAAAATCGGGATAGACGCGCGGGATGATGACTTCGGCGTCGTCGGCGAAGAGGCGTTGGAAAAGAGCGATGTTATTGGCCTCGTGAATATAATCCAACTCCTCCTTGAGCCGTTCTTCCATCTCTTGATAGATCTCGCTGGCATCAAATTTCTGGCGCAGGACGTCCCGCGCGATGAGCGTGAAAACGTGCAACAAGGCCTGCAGGTTTTTGAGATCTTGCTCGACCGTTTGATCGACTCCTGGGTACTGGACTTTCACCACCACCTCTTCTCCGCTCCTCAGCACCGCCCGATGAACCTGACCGAGCGACGCCGCGGCAAAGGCCTGCGGCACAAAAACCTTGAAGAGCTGCTCAGGATATTTGCCCAGTTCTTTTTTCACCTGGGTGCGGATGAGCTCGTAGTCCATCGGGGGGACTGAGGACTGGACCACGGACAGGATGTTCAAGACCTCCGGCGGAAAGAGATCTCCCCGCATGCTGAGCATCTGGACCAGCTTCATGAACGCACCGCGGAGCTCACGCGAGCGCTCCACGATCCGTAAGGCACTCCGCAGATGGAGGTCGAGCAGCTCTTGTTCCCTCTTGGTGGCAGACTGAAATGGCCGCTTCAGTGCATGCCACAGGTAGCCGCTACCGACCGAGGTGGTGAGTGAACCGACCTGGAGAGCACGCCGCGCTCGTCCCTGCACCAGATCTGGAGTGTTCTTCTTGGTGGGCACTGTCAGTTCACGACTCGGAGATCACAGGGAACACAAGAGAACGGTCCTCGGTTCAGTCCCGGGGTTGGTGACAGGTGAGGCGATTGATAAGGGTTGCAGCAGCAGCGGCACCAAAGCCGTTATCGATATTGACCACAACGACCCCTGCAGCACAAGAATTCAGCATCGCCAACAATGCTGCGAGCCCGTTGAAGCTTGCTCCGTACCCGACACTGGTCGGCACGGCAATAACCGGTTTATCCACCAACCCAGCGACGACACTGGGCAGCGCCCCTTCCATCCCAGCGACGACCACCAGTACGGTTGCAGCGTGTAACGTCTCCGCACTCCCCAGCAAGCGGTGCAATCCGGCCACCCCAACGTCATACAGCCGCTCGACCCGGTTCCCCATGAATTGGGCACTGAGTGCTGCCTCCTCCGCCACAGGCAGATCAGCCGTGCCAGCCGCAACCACGAGAACGATTCCTTGTCCCTGGGGCGGTAGCGGAGGCTCGCCGACAGCTCCGAGGCGCCCCTCCGGATAGTAACGGAGAGCGGGCAGCAATACGCGCACCTCTTGTGCCTTTGCCTCGTCCAGGCGGGTAATGAGGGCCTGTTGGCCCTGGGCCACTAAGCACTGTGCGATCTGTGCGATCTGAGGGGCAGTCTTTCCCTGGCCAAAAATCACCTCGGGAAACCCTTTGCGTATGGCGCGGTGATGATCGACGCGGGCGAACCCTAAATCTTCAAAAGGGAGGGTGCGCAGCGCAGCAAGCGCCTCTTCGACTCCGACAGTTCCATCCCGGACACCAGTGAGCAATTGATGCAGCCGTACACGGTCCATAGCTACGCTCGGCGAAAGTGATCATAGCCTAAACACTCCGGAGCTATCCTGGTGCCGTTGGGCCCGCGCACGGTAATGCGCTCAGCCTGAGGCACGATGCACCCGATCCGAGTGAGGGGACAACCGACCTCGAGGGCCAATTGCTGGATCTTCGCACGCTGTTCGGGTGCAGCCGCGAATAACAACTCGTAATCTTCACCTCCCGTGAGTGCGAGGCTGCAGTCCTGCGCTCCTATCAATGCCCGGTAGGCGGGAGAAAGCGGTAAGGCCGCTGCCTCGACCACCGCACCAACCTGGCTCTCTTCGCACAGGTGTCCAAGGTCTTGCAACAGTCCGTCACTGATATCGATCATCGCAGTCGCGAGCTGGCGAGCCGCGATCTCTCGCCCTAGCGCCAGCCGTGCCGTCGGCGATAAAAAACGCGTCTTGCTCTCCTGCGCAATCGCCTCCTCCCGTCCCTGCTGGAGGAGTTGCAGCCCCAAGGCGGCATCCCCTACGGTCCCACTCACATACAAGTCATCACCGACGCGAGCTCCTGCCCGGGTGATTGTTCCATACGGGGCGCGGCCCAGCAAAGTCACAGAGATCATGATACAGGGAGCGGCACTGAGGTTGCCACCGACCAGCACTGTCCGCCAGGGGGTCGCGGCACGAAGAAAGCCGTCGAAAAACGCCTCGAGTTCCTCGACCGCACAGGCACCCGGGACCCCGAGGCTCAAGAGGGCACAGACAGGTTCCCCCCCCATGGCCGCGATATCGCTCGCATTCACCGCGAAGGCTTTTTCCCCCAGCAGGGCAAAGGGTGTCCATTCCCGACGGAAATGCACCCCTTCGATCAGCGCATCGGTGGTCAAGAGCGTCAGGCCAGAGAGCATCACGGCGGCACAATCGTCCCCTAGCCCAAGGACCACACTGTCGTCTCCCGGAACACGGACTCGCAGACGACGGAGGAAAGAGAACTCACCAAGGTCGCTGAGTTGCATCGTGCGTTCTTCCCCTACCCAAAGAGCTCTTTGACCTTGTCAAAGAAGCTTTTGGTCATGGGGTGCACGTCTTCTTCCCCATCGAGGCGGGCGAATTCTTCGAGCAGCTCTCGTTGTCGCGCCGTCAATTTGCGCGGCACTTCCACAACCACCCGCACCAGCTGATCTCCCCGTCCCCCGCCGCGCAAATCGGGAATCCCTTTCCCCCGCAGGCGAAAGACGTTCCCTGATTGCGTCCCCGGGGGGATTTTCATCTTGATTTTCCCTTCCAGAGTCGGGACTTCAATTTCCGTCCCTAACGCCGCTTGTGGAAAGCTGATGGGGATCTCGCACACAACGTCGTTGTGCTGGCGCTCAAACAACGGATGCTCGCGCACGCGGATCAACACATAGAGATCGCCCGGCACGCCACCAGCAGGACCAACCTCCCCTTCCCCACGCAGCTTCAAACGGGCGCCGGTATCGACCCCTGCAGGGATTTTTACCTGCAGGGTAGACGCCTTGCGAACGGTCCCGGTGCCGCGGCACGTCGGACACGGATCGGTGATCACTTGCCCGTGCCCACCGCAGCGGCTACAGGTGCGGGCAACGGTAAAGAACCCCTGCTGGAAACGCACCTGTCCAGTCCCACGGCAGGTTGCACAAGTCTTGGGGGCAGTCCCGGGCTTGGCTCCGCTCCCATGACAAACCTCGCAGACGATCGTGCGAGGGACGGATATCGTTTTTTCCGTGCCAAAGGCCGCCTCTTCAAAAGAGATCTCGAGGTTGTAGCTGAGATCCTCTCCCCGCTGCGCGCGGCGTCGGCTCCGTCCACCGACGCCAAAGAAGTCGCCAAAAATATCACCAAAAATGTCCTCGAAGTTGCCAGTGAAGTCGAACCCGTTAAACCCAGCTCCCCCCTGCTCAAACGCGGCGTGGCCATAACGGTCATACTGTGCCCGCTTTTCCGGGTCGCTCAACACTTGGTAGGCTTCGGAGAGTTCTTTAAACTTTTCTTCGGCTGCCTTGTCTCCGGGATTGCGATCCGGATGGTAGCGCAGAGCCGCTTTCCGGTAGGCCTTTTTGATCTCTTCCTCAGTGGCGTTACGGCTGACGCCGAGCAATTCGTAGTAGTCAGCTTTAGTTGCCATGCGTGACACCTACCCATAACAAAAAAGCCCCCACCCTGCTAGGGAGGAGTGGGGGCCTTGTCGCAGCAGCCGAGTTACATAGGACTCATTTCACCTCTTCAAAATCGGCATCGACCACGTTGTCCTTGTCCCGCGCGTGCCCGTTGCCACCCGGTCTCTCCGTGCGGGCGCTCTGCGCGCTCGCCTGTTCCTTGGCAGCACGGGCGTACATCGCCTCGGCCAGTTTATGGGAGCTCTGGGTCAATTCGTCGGTCGCGGACTTGATGACATTAATGTCCTCACTCTCCATAGCCTTCTTCGCCCGCTCCAGAGCCGCTTCGATAGTGCTCGCAGTCGCATCGTCGACATCGCTCCGATGCTCTTTGAGGGACTTCTCCGTCGAATAGATCAACGCATCGAGGTGGTTGCGAGCCTCAATGCGCTCACGCTTCCGTTTATCTTCTTCTGCGTGAGCCTCTGCATCTCTAATCATGCGCTTGATCTCTTCCTCGGTCAGACCGCTCGAAGCGGTAATACGAATGGACTGTTCCTTGCCAGTGCCCAGGTCCTTGGCATTGACGTGGACAATACCGTTCGCATCGATATCGAAGGTAACCTCGATCTGTGGCACGCCTCTCGGAGCAGGCGGAATACCGACAAGATCAAACTGCCCGAGCAGCTTGTTATCCGCCGCCATCTCCCGCTCGCCCTGAAAGACACGGATCGTCACCGCTGTCTGATTGTCGGAAGCGGTAGAGAAAATTTGGCTCTTCTTGGTCGGAATGGTGGTGTTCTTTTCGATCAGCCGCGTGAACACCCCACCGAGGGTTTCAATCCCCAAGGAGAGAGGAGTGACGTCGAGCAGCAGCACATCCTTGACCTCGCCTTTGAGCACGGCAGCCTGGATAGCCGCCCCCACAGCTACCACTTCGTCTGGATTCACCCCCTTGTGGGGCTCCTTGCCGAAGATCCTTCGGACCCGTTCTTGTACTGCCGGCATGCGTGTCATCCCGCCAACCAAGACCACTTCATCGATCTGCCGTGCCGACAGTCCAGAGTCCTTCAGCGCGGTCAGGCAGGGACCTTCAAGCCGGTCGAGGAGATCGGCGCACAGCGCCTCGAGCTTGGCGCGGGTGAGTTTCATGGTCAAATGCTTGGGGCCGGTCTGATCAGCGGTAATAAACGGCAGGTTGA
The DNA here is from genome assembly GCA_025057295.1 of Candidatus Binatia bacterium. Taxonomy (GTDB): domain Bacteria; phylum Desulfobacterota; class Binatia; order Bin18; family Bin18; genus JANWXO01. The sequence goes on from JANWXO010000076.1 coordinate 6,713, forward strand.
TCTCGGTCTCCATAGCGGAAGACAGCTCGATCTTGGCCTTCTCCGCCGCCTCTTTCAACCGCTGCAGCGCCATGCGGTCCTTGCGCAGGTCGATCCCCTGATCTTTCTTAAACTCGTCGGCTAAATAATCGATAATCCGCTGGTCGAAGTCATCTCCACCCAGAAAGGTATCGCCGTTTGTCGCCTTCACCTCGAAGACCCCATCCCCTACTTCGAGGATAGAGATATCGAAGGTCCCACCACCCAAGTCGAAGACCGCGATTTTTTCATCCTTCTTCTTATCGAGCCCGTACGCCAACGACGCCGCCGTCGGCTCATTGATGATACGCAGCACATTGAGTCCAGCGATGCGTCCAGCGTCTTTCGTCGCCTGCCGCTGTGAATCGTTGAAATAGGCAGGAACGGTGATCACCGCTTCGCTGACCTTTTCTCCCAAATAGTCTTCGGCTGTCTGCTTCATCTTTTGCAGGATGAAGGCCGAGATTTCAGGCGGACTGTATTTTCTGCCACGTACTTCTACCCACGCATCCCCGTTGTCCGCCTTGATGACCTTATAAGGCAACACCTTCATGGCCTTGCGTACCTCAGGGTCATCGTACCGACGTCCCATCAAGCGCTTGACGGAGAAGATGGTATTCTCCGGATTGGTGATTGCTTGCCGCCGGGCGATCTGGCCAACTAGGCGCTCCCCACTCTCGGTGAAGGCCACTACAGAAGGAGTGATGCGACTCCCCTCGGCGTTCGTGATCACCTTGGGCTCGCCCCCTTCCATTACCGCCACGACCGAGTTCGTCGTCCCTAAATCGATCCCAATAACCTTTGCCATATTTTTCTCTCCTTACAAAAGCCTTCTCCCCTCGACACCCGCCGTAAAGGATGTTTAATCATCTATCACCCGGTTGGCAACCTTCATTCTTCGCAATTTTTTCTTTCGCTTGGGGCTTTTGCGACCGTTACCAGGGCCGGCCGTAAGAGGCGGCCGTGCAATAAATAGCCAGGGAGGTGTTCATCGACCACGGTGTTCGGTGCCAAGTCGGCGTTTTCGACCTGCGCCATGGCTTCGTGCTTGGTAGGATCAAACGGCTCGCCGACAGTGGTGAACCGGCTCACGCCGTACTTCTCTAAGACCCCCTGAAACGTCCGCAGGATGAGCGACACCCCTTCGACCAGCGGCTGGCCATTTCCTCCGCTCTGCGCGTGGGACACCGCCCGCTCTAGATTATCGACAATCGGCAGCAGGTCACGCAGTAAAGGCTCGTTGGCAAAACGGATCGACTCCGCCTGCTCGCGCTGCATGCGCTTCTTGAAATTCTCCAGCTCGGCTCGCTCGCGCAGGAAGAGATCGTAGTTCGCTTTTGCTGTGGCCTCGGCTTCTTGCAGCTTCCTTCGCAGCGCGTCCACCTCTTCCTCGGGTTGTGGGGCTGAGGGAGCTGCCGCTACTGTTTGCTCCCCTGTTTGGTCACCCGCTACTGCCGGGGCATTCTCACGTTCTGGTTTCTCCATGCTCCACCTCTTGCAGAAAAGGAAAAGTTTCTTGTAAGCAATACTGTTTGAAAAATGTAAGAACCTCGTTCTTCGGTGTCAAGGTAAAATATGGTTGAGGCCCGTACTCCTGCGATCGTCTTGCGCACCCGGACACACGGTGAATCGGACAAAATTGTGACATTCATGACGCGCGACTGGGGAAAAGTCACCGGCATCGCCAAGGGTGCCAAGCGCTCGCACCGTCGCTTCGTCAACGCCCTCGAACCCTTCGCTCATGTGCATGTGCGTTTCCGCCCGAGCCAAGCAAACGAGCTGGCCTTCATTTTTGGCTGCGACTTGATCCAAAGCTTCCAGGCTCCGAGTCGAGACCTGCAACGTTTCGCGCTGGCGAGTTATACCGCCGAGCTTGTCGATGCAATGGTGATCGGGGGGGAGTCAGGCCAGGAGATCTACTCGCTCTTGTTCGAGAGCTTGAGCGTGCTCGAGGAAGACTCTTTGTGGACTCCGCTGTTCTTACCCGCCTTTGAGTTTTTGCTGTTGTCTCACGTCGGCTACGCCCCAAACTGTACAGCCTGCCACTACTGCGGGGTGTCTCTCCTCGAACGAGGGGGCGCTGCAACATTTTCTGTGAGCGCAGGCGGCCTGCTCTGTAGTCACTGTCGGGAACGTGGTGGGGCAACGCTGGTGCTCTCAGCAGAGACGGTACAATTCCTCTGTCGTCCACAGTTCGGAGGGCTCAAAGCGCTGCTTGCCACGCCGGTGTCGCCGCGCGCCTGCGCTGAGATGCGTGCTCTGGCCGCTCGCCTGCTGAACCAGCACCTCCCGCGCCCCCTGAAATCCCTTGCTTTTCTCTCCCAGGCCGGCATCCCTCTCGTTTCTTCCATTGACGGGTTGCAGGAGGAATGATAGGCCTCCTCACCTATGTCGGTATCGATGGAAACAATCGTCAACCTCTGCAAGCGCCGGGGGTTCGTTTTCCCCTCCAGCGAGATCTATGGGGGCTTTGCCAGTACGTGGGACTATGGTCCGCTGGGTGTCGAGCTCAAACGGAACATTCGCGAGGCGTGGTGGCACTACATGGTGACGGCGCGTGAAAACATCGTAGGGGTCGAGACCGCCGTGCTGATGCACCCACGCGTGTGGGAAGCCTCGGGTCATGTTGCTGGCTTCTCTGACCCGCTCGTGGATTGTCGCACATGCAAACGCCGCTTTCGGGCCGACCAGATCCCGCCCAAGGCTGACCGTCAGTGCCCCAAGGGCATGGAGTGTGACTTTACCGAGGCGCGACAGTTCAATCTCATGTTCAAGACATACGTCGGCCCGGTGGAGGACGAGGCTGCGATTGCATTCCTGCGTCCCGAGACCGCGCAAGGCATGTTTGTGAACTTCCTCAACGTGCAACAGACGAGCCGCTTGAAGCCTCCCTTTGGGATTGCCCAGATCGGCAAGTCGTTTCGCAACGAGATCACGCCGGGCAACTTCATCTTCCGCACGCGGGAATTCGAACAGATGGAGATGGAGTTTTTCGTCAAACCCGGTAGTGACGAGGAATGGTTCGACTATTGGCGCGAGCAGCGCATGCGCTGGTATACCGACCACTTAGGGATCAAGAAGACCCACTTGCGGTTCTACCATTATAAAAAGGAAGAACTCGCCCACTACGCCAAAGCGTGTACCGACATCGAATACTCCTATCCCTTCGGGTGGGGCGAGTTGGAAGGGATCGCCAACCGCACCGATTTTGACCTGCGCCGGCATGCCGAATATAGCGGGAAAGACCTTACCTTCTTCGACGAGGAGACGCGTGAGCGGTATTTCCCTTACGTGATCGAACCTGCAGTGGGCGTCGATAGGGTGTTTTTGGTCTGTCTGCTCGACGCCTACGACGAGGATGTGCAAGACAACGAGCCGCGGGTCGTCTTACGGCTCCATCCCCGCCTTGCTCCGATCAAAGTCGGGATTTTCCCCCTCTTGCGCAAGGAGGGCCAACCAGAGAAAGCCTTGGCCATCCGTGATCTCCTCAAACATCATTTCACTGTCTTCTACGATCAAGCTGGATCGATCGGGCGACGTTATCGTCGCCAGGACGAAATCGGTACCCCCTTTGGGATCACCGTGGATCACCAAACCATGCAAGACGACACCGTCACGTTACGGGATCGTGATTCGACGCAACAGATCCGCATCCCGATTGACCGGCTCATCGGTGAACTACAAGCCCGCCTCAGTTCCTAACGGCAAGCATGCGGGAGGTACCGAGTCGGTCCTGCCAAAAGATTGCCGGCATGGAGAGGGGCACGGTGAAGAAGGCGCCCCCTGTGTTTTGTGCAGCATGCAGCAAAGTGTGATATCTTGCTCGTGAAAGCAAAGACCACAGAGTAGAGGCGAACCCCTATGGAGAGATACCCTCACAATGGACCAGCAGTGCGCGCAAGTCGCAGCAAGCGCTATGTGTATTCTTTCGGCGGCGGCAAAGCGGATGGGAATGCCCGCTTGAATTGGCTCCTCGGAGGGAAAGGGGCAAATTTAGCGGAGATGGCTAGCCTGGGCTTGCCAGTCCCCCCTGGGATGACGATCACCACCGAGGTGTGTACATACTACTATACTCACCAGCACACGTACCCTCCAGAGCTAGAGACACAGGTACGGAAGGGATTGGCACGCATCGAAAAAATCATGGGACGCCGCTTTGGGGATCCCGACAATCCCCTGCTGCTCTCCGTGCGTTCAGGAGCGCGGGTCTCGATGCCGGGCATGATGGACACCGTGCTCAATTTAGGCCTCAACGACACCACCGTACAAGGGCTGATCAAGCAGTCGCAGAACCCGCGTTTCGCCTACGATTGTTACCGCCGTTTCGTGCAGATGTACGGCGATGTCGTCCTTGGGCTCAAGCCTGAATCCAAAACGGAACGAGACCCCTTTGAGACCATCCTCGAAGAGAAGAAGGCCGCCTGTGGCATCACGTTGGACACAGAGTTGACCGCCGAGGATCTACGTGACCTCGTCGCCGCCTTCAAAGCCTTAATTGCCGAGAAGTTGCACCTCTCCTTCCCACACGACCCCTGGGAACAACTCTGGGGGGCTATCGGTGCGGTTTTTCGCTCGTGGAATAATCCGCGCGCCATTACCTATCGCAAAATCGAGCATATCCCTGAGGAATGGGGAACCGCAGTGACCGTACAAGCTATGGTCTTCGGCAACCTGGGGGACGACTGCGCCACGGGAGTGGCCTTCACACGAGACCTCTCGACCGGCGAGAAGGTACTCAATGGGGATTTCCTGGTGAACGCGCAAGGGGAAGATGTGGTTGCCGGCATTCGCACCCCACAACAGATTACCCTGGCCGCTTCGCGTGAGCGGGCAGCTCGCGAGGGGAGATCGGAAGAGGAACGACAAGCCCTCTATCCGTCCTTAGAGGAAAAAATGCCTGCCTGCTTTGCCCAACTGCAGGAGATCGCACGCACGCTCGAGGCCCACTATAAGGATGCCCAGGACATCGAGTTCACCATTCAGAACGGGAAACTGTGGATGCTGCAAACTCGTACCGCGAAGCGCACCGCAGCAGCGGCCATGCGCATCGCCGTCGATATGGTCCGTGAAGGGCTGATCGATGAGAGGACCGCTGTGTTGCGTGTTGCTCCTGCCCAGCTTGATCAACTCCTGCACCCGACCCTCGACCCCAACGCTCCTAAGGAGCGGCTTGCCCGCGGCCTCCCCGCTTCTCCCGGCGCGGTGAGCGGGGCGGTAGTGTTCTCTGCAGACGACGCGGAGGCTGCAGCACGAGAGGGACGGCAGGTGATCCTGGTACGAGTCGAAACCTCGCCCGACGACATCAACGGGATGCATGCCGCGCAGGGAATCCTCACGGCACGGGGAGGAGCGACGTCTCATGCGGCTTTGGTCAGTCGCGGTATGGGGAAATGTGCTGTGGTCGGTTGTGAAGCGTTGGAGATCGATTACACACAAAAGTTGTTTCGCGTTCGCGGTTCTGACGTTGTCATCCGCGAAGGTGACTGCATTACCCTTGACGGATCAACCGGGGAAGTCTTCCGCGGCCAAGTCCCGACCCGCGAGCCGAATCCCGACACCCCCGAATTCAAAACCTTCATGGCCTGGGCCGACCGTTTTCGTCGCCTGCGGGTACGGGCGAACGCCGATACTCCCCGTGACGCAGAGATCGCGCGGGCATTCGGTGCAGAGGGCATTGGACTGTGCCGCACTGAGCATATGTTTTTCGAGGGCGACCGCATCGATGCCGTGCGTGAGATGATCCTTGCTGACGACACCGAGAGCCGCAAACGTGCGCTGGACAAGATTCTTCCCATGCAACGGAGCGACTTCATCGGGATTCTGCGAGTGATGGCCGGCCTCCCGGTCACCGTTCGGTTGCTCGACCCCCCATTGCACGAGTTTCTCCCTCACACAGAGGAAGAGATTCTTGACCTCGCTCAGAAGCTCGGAGTCCCAGCCGAACGCCTGCGCGCCAAACGGAATGCCCTCCATGAAGCCAACCCTATGCTTGGCCATCGCGGCTGCCGTTTGGGTATTACGTTCCCTGAGATTTATGAAGTGCAAGTGCGTGCAATCATGGAAGCGGCGTGCGAGCTCATCCGGGAGGGTGTTTCCGTCCTGCCAGAAATCATGGTGCCGCTGGTCGGCTATAAACGGGAGCTAGAGATCCTGCGCGAACGTATCGAACAGGTCTGCCAGGCAGTCATGCGCGCACAAGGGGTCACCGTCCCATATAGCGTCGGCACGATGATCGAGGTCCCGCGTGCAGCTCTGGTGGCCGATCAGATCGCCTCGGTGGCTGAATTCTTTTCCTTCGGCACCAACGATCTGACTCAGACCGTCCTGGCCATCAGCCGTGACGACGCGGGCAAGTTTTCGCCCGAGTATCTGCTGCAGGGCATTTTCCCTCATGATCCTTTTGTCTCTCTCGATCAGGAGGGCGTCGGGCTGCTCATGGAACTCGCCGTTCGCAAAGGGCGCTCAGTGCGCGCCGATCTCAAGGTCGGCATTTGTGGCGAGCACGGGGGAGACCCCGCGTCAGTGCAGTTCTGTCACCGAACGAATCTTGATTATGTCTCC
>JANWXO010000077.1 GCA_025057295.1 Candidatus Binatia bacterium
TCCGCGATGGTAGAGCGGCTCCCAGCTTCCCCGTTGTACCCCGGGCTCCCGGTATTCCCCTACGAGCAGGCTTTTGGCACACCCGATAGACGGTATATCGAGCCAAAGTCCGAGGTGGCTCGCAATCCCCAGGCGGCGGGGATGCGCGATGCCTTGACCGTCGCACATGAGGCAGTCGGGTCTTACCCGCAGGTGCTCCCAGGCCTGTAGCACCGCAGGACATTCACGAAAAGAGAGCAGGCCGGGAATGTAGGGGAAAGGGACGGTCGCGGTTGCAGAGGTCGAGTCCAGCAAGGAGAGATCGTGGACGCGCAGGACAACGATAGCGGCAAAGAGCCGGTCTGAGCCTCTATCGTACGATACATCGATCCCGGCTACCGTCTCGATGCGTTCCGGCGTGCTGTGTAGATCGAGCTGGGCTCGCAGCCGGTTCTGGATCTCGATCGCCTCTTCCGGTGAAACATCCCAGCGGTGCAATCCTCGGTCACGCACGACTCCTCTCCTTTGTTTTTCCTTCTACGCTCAGAAAGGCTTTTCGGCTAGGGAGTGGCAGGCTGTAGCGGGCGGGAAACGTTTCGAGGAGAGTTCGGGAGGTTTGCAATCGACGGCGGAGTGGGTAAAGATAGCAAGCCGTCTCGGCACTCGGGAGCTGAGGCGAACACATTCCTCAAGGAGGTTGACATGGCAGAAGCGAGAACCGTCACATTGCGAGGAAATCCGCTGACCCTGGGCGGGAATGAAGTGAAGGTCGGTCAGGCCGCACCCGACTTCACGGTCATCGATAACAATTTGCAACCCGTTCGTTTGAGCGATGCAAAGGGCAAAGTCATCATCCTCAGTGCGGTTCCTTCCGTCGATACGCCAGTCTGCGACAAAGAGACGCGCCGCTTCAACGAAGAAGCAGCCAAGCTCAGTGCCGGTATCGAAGTGTGGACCATCAGTATGGATCTGCCGTTCGCACAGAAGCGGTGGTGCGGGGCTGCTGGAGTCGACCGGGTCAAAACGCTCTCCGATTTCCGCGATCGTTCGTTTAGCCAGAATTACGGGGTGCTGATTACCGACGGTCCGCTTGCCGGAGTCGACGCACGTGCGGTGTTCGTCGTCGGGAAGGACGGCACGATCAAGCACGTAGAATACGTGAAAGAGATCGCCAACGAGCCGGATTATGAGGCTGCCCTCAAGGCAGCGCGGGAAGCGGCAGGAGCGTAAGTGGTCGGTGATGGCGCCTAGGCGGTGGTGCGACGCGGAAGAGACGAAATCCACCTTGGAATACCTTGCCCGACTTTCTCTCTTTGGTGCACGAGGGTCAGGGAGAGAGTGGGAAGGACCATCAGGGGCCATCAAAGGTGTGTGGTGAGAGGCGTTGAGTCGGGAGTGCCGTTCGCGACGGCTCTCCCGTCCTCAGTCTACTCGTCCTCTTCTTTGAAGAGCGCATCACGCCAATCGAGCGCGGCGCGCAGACCCTTTTCTTTCCGGATCCGGTTAAAGGTCTCCTGTTCTGCGGTCCGCGTGGTGTCGAAGTGCACGACCAGTTCGAGGTTATGGTAAATGCTGTTGAGGAAGCCCATGTTCTCGTAGGCGCGGTTAATCGCCGCCTTGTTGAATTTGATCCCGACCTGCGCGATCTTCATGAGCTTTCGTGCCACTTTCTCACACTCGGCCATGAGCCGTTCGTGCGGAACGACTTTATTGATCATGCCGAGACGCTCGGCTTCCTGGGCCGAGATCATCTCGCCAGTCAATAGCAGCTCTTTCGCCTTGGCCAAGCCGACACTGAACGGTGTGATGAGCACCGGGGGGCCGGTGCCAAAGCGAATCTCCGGCTCCCCGAGCACCGCCTGCTCCGAGGCGATTTTGATATCGCACAACTGAGCCAACTCGCAGGCCCCCGCCAGCGCGTAGCCATTGATGGCAGCGATGTAGGGCTTTCCCGAGTGCCAAATCTTGAGAAAGGTCTCGATATGCTGTTTCAGCTGGGTCCGCCATTCGTCTGCCGAGCGCTCGTAAATTTCTGGCTCTCCCTCTCTCGCCCCGATGTCGAACCCGGCAGAGAAGGCACGGCCGGCGCCCGTGAGGATGACCACGCGGACCTCAGGATCTTCCTCGATCGCATCCAGGAGGTGACGGAATTCAGCCATGAGCTCGGCGCTCAGGGCGTTGAGCTTCTCGGGACGGTTCAGGGTGATGTAGCCAATCCCGTCCTTTTTCGTGAACAGCAGGTTGTGATACGTCATTGTTCCCTCCCCAGGTGAGTTGATCTCTAACCGAAAGCGACGGCGAAGGCAACGCGTCCTCTGGTGCTTGCTCTCCGGCGCAAAAACCTCCACACTCGGGAGCAGTGACTCTGTGTCCAGCAAGGAGGGCAGACCATGGCGCGCAGCTTCCGAACCATCCGCGTGCGTGAGGTCATGACCACACGCCCGGTCACCGTCAGCCCTGAAGACTCTCTGCAACACGCCCTCGACCTGCTCGACAAATATCAGGTACACGAGTTGCCGGTCGTCGATCGGGGCGGCCGACTGATCGGCATCGTCACCGACGGCGATCTCAAATTGCTGACCCCTGCCTACCCTTTATTCCCGGCGCAGGAAGAGATCCGCCAGACGCTGCGTGACCTCAAAGTCGCCACGGCGATGACGGTTGAACCTGTGGTCATCAGCCCCGACGCCACGTTGCTGGACGCCACCAAACTCCTCCTCCAACACAGTATCGGTGCCCTCCTGGTTGCGGAGGGAGAGCACCTCCGGGGGATTCTGTCCGTCAGCGATATTCTCCGTCTCATCGTCGCGCAGCACGAGACGTAAAGCTGCTCTCCTATGCTCACCGCTGATCTTCTCGTGACCCGGAGCGAGGGGCCGTATGTGTATCCGCGTTATATCAAAGTCGATGCGCCCCGGTTTCTCCACCTGGCCGAGGAGCTTATCGCTCTTTTCACCCAGCACGAGGGGAAAACGCGACGCGAGCTGACCGCTGCCCTGCACCAGTATGCCCAAGACAATACCGACTACCGTATCCGCCGCGGGCTGGCAAAGCTCCTCAGCGATGAGTGCTGCGAGTTCACCCCGCGGAGTGTCGCTCCGCCAGCCGAGGTCCGCCGTCGTGTGTTCGCTCTCGCACGCGAGAACCATCCCGTCGTCCTCCATCCGGACCTGATCCATCCCGTGACCAAAGACGAGGTGTTCCAGGCAGTCGCGCGCGAATACCGAACCGACCCGGAGCAGATCGCCTGGGCTTTGTACGCCGATTTGAGCGAGCACCACATCCTGACCCGCTTTGACGCGCCGACCCCGCAGTGGTTGCTACAGCGGTACAACGTCGCCCTCGCCCAGGCGCTGTTGTACCGGTGCGTCCACATGAAACTGTCGGTCTTCCGCAATATTCCCAGCCGCTACAAGCAGTTGTTCAAATTCATCAAATTCTATCAGCTCATGCACACCATCCAGGGCGATCTCGACAGTGGCTACGAGGTGCGCTTGGATGGACCAGTCAGTCTCTTTCGCCTCTCGCAAAAGTACGGCGTGCAGTTAGCGGTCTTCCTGCCTGCGCTGCTCCTGTGCACGCGCTGGAAGATGGAAGCAGAGATCGCCAGACCCGACGGCACGCGGCGTTTCTTCCCGCTCGACGAAAGCGTCGGGCTCGTCTCGCACTATCACGACAGCACTATGTACGACTCGCTGCTCGAGCGCACTTTTGCCGAACGCTTTTCTCGGCTCCAGAGCGGCTGGCGGATCGAACGCGAGGTCGCCATCATTAACTTGAAGGACAGCGTGTTTATCCCTGACTTTGCCTTTCGCCATGTCGATGGCCGTACCGCCCTCTTGGAAATCGTCGGGTTTTGGCGCCGCGACTATCTCGAGAAAAAGATCATGAAGCTGAAACGAGCCGGACGGGCGGATATGATTGTCGCTGTCTCGGCAGATCTGAACGTGGGAGAAGACGATCTGCGGGAGGTACCGGGATGCATTCTGTTCTTCAAAAACCGTATCGATCCCCACGAGGTGCTCGCGCGCCTCGAGCAGGTGGGGCGGAACGCAGCGCAGGAAACCTGAGGGCCTGTCGGGGGCTGTGACCTGCTTCCCTGTTCTCGTCAGGACGGGCGTCCTCTGTTCTCAGGAGCGTTCGAGGGCTCTACAATTTCCCTTTCTCCCGCAGCTCGTGCACCATCGCCTCCTGTACAATCGCCCCTTCGCGGTACAGAGCGGAAATCTGTTCAGCTGTGTAGCCCAGACGGCCCTGTAAGATCTCCTCGTTATGCTCTCCGAGGAAGGGTGCTCGTGAAGGAATTTCGACTGACGCGGTGGAGAAGTGAAACGGAGCTTTCGCTACGGGGGTAGAGCCCAGAAGCGGGTGCGGGAGGTTCTGAAAGAGTCCGCGCGCCTGGAGTTGGGGGTGGGACGGCACTTGGGCAATATCCAGCACCGGTGCCACTGGGATGCGCGCCTCGGTGAGAATCCGCAGCGGCGTCTCGTCATCCGCGAAGGTCTGCAGCCAGTCCTCGATGTATTTCCGCACCTCGGAGCGGCGTTGGCAACGCGCTGTCTGGGTGGCGTAGCGACGATCGTGCTCCAACTCGGGCTTGCCCATCGCTCGTACGAGGGGGCCCCACTGATGCTCAGCCACAGCAAAAACGATATACCCTTGCTTGGCTTTGTACACGCCGTAGGGGCAGATGTTGAAGAAGTCGCCCCCGAAACGGCGGGGTTGGATCTGTCCACGGCTCATGAGGAACAGGGGAAAGTTGACGTAATCGAGGTACACCAACGCTTCGAGTTGTGACACATCGATATACTGTCCCTCTCCGGTGAGCGCACGGTGGAACAGCGCAGCGCAGATCCCCAGCGCACCGTGGATCCCGGCATTTGGGTCACCGAAATAGTTGCCGACATATTGCGGTGGGCCGTCCGGTTCGCCGGTCATCGCCATCACACCGCTCTGCGCCTGGGCAACGATATCAAAACTCGTGTGCTTGGCATACGGGCCGTCCTGTCCGTACCCTGACACGGAACACATGATGAGGCTGGGGTTGAGCTCTTTGAGCGAGGCGTAATCGAGACCGTACTTGGCCATCACCCCCGGACTGTAGTTTTCGACTACGACATCGACCTGGCGGACCAATGCCCGGACGATCGCCAACCCCTGTGGATGCTTGAAATCCACCGCCACGCTTTTCTTCCCGGCAGAGGCAGCGAGAAAGAAGGCACTGATCCCGGGTTCGACGAGGTGAATCTTGCGTCCGAGATCGCCGTCGGGTGCACGTTCGATCTTGATCACCTCAGCTCCCATATCGGCCAGTAACCGGGTTGCCGAAGGGCCAGCCAAGTATTGGGTAAAATCCAGGACGGTGACCCCAGCAAGGAGTTTTGTGGTGCCGTGTGCTGCCCGCTCCATACGCCCCCCTTTGCTCTGCGATGCCGGCTTGCGGTGGAGCATTGTTGCTGATCTGAGAGCAATGTGCAACGCGCTCTGCGTTGACACGCGTCAGCTTTTGCCTACTATGGAGCCTGGGGTCCGACCATGAGTGCGACGACTGTTCGGCTGGGATTAGAGCTGCTGCTTTGTGGGATAGTCATGCTCTCCGCTGCTCCCTGCGCTAGCGCTACTGTGTATAGCTGGATACGGGCAGATGGTGTACGCGTGCTCAGCAATGACCCTGAAGCGGTGCCCCGAGACCAACGAGAGACGGTCAAAACTTTCACTACCAGGCTCCCTGGGTACGCCAAACCACCAGAGACGCCGCTACTTTCTCCTTCAATCCGAGACGCGAGTGTGGCGGACGCATATGCGCGCGGCCTTGAACGGGGTCTCCAGATGGGAGCACGGCAGAGTGCCGCAGCCAGGGCGCTTGCCCGCGGTGTTCCCTCTGCCGTTCCTCGTGCACCGCGCGTGCGTATCATCATTATTCAGCAACCTACTCCTATAGCGTGCTACACTGCTCTTCCCTATGATTTCCCCTTCTACGGTTTTATCGGCCCTTATGCGCCCTTCTTCCCCTATTGGGGGAGTTACGCTTATGGTTTTCGCCGAGGCCGCTTTGTTCCTCATTCGCATTTCTTCCCGGGGACGCGAGGTCGTTACTGGGGCCTATTTTTTCCCTACGGACACTTCTCTCGTCACGGCTTTCTCTTTGGATACGGTTTGGTGGTCCGTTAGGCGGCCACCAGGGAGATGGTGAAGGATAGACGAGGCAGCGCGTCACACAGGCCCTACGCTCCTCGAAGAGACGTGAGGGCTCTGCAGGAGGAAGACCGCTATGCTGATCCGCAAACGGCGTGGGTGGGAAATCCCCGAGCGTCTTGCCACTCCAGAAGATGTATACCTGAACCGCCGTCAGTTTCTTCGCGCCCTTGGGGCCACCGGTCTCGGTGTGTTCGGGACGCTTATCGGGTGCCAGCAGGTGGACGGTCGATCTGTTACGGAAGCCTCTCCGCCCGTGCCCGGATTACCGCCGCCCAGCGCGACCGCCCATCTGTACCCGGCCAAACGCAACGAGCGCTTTACTCTCGATCGCCCGCTCACCGACGAGGCAGTAGCCGCGCGCTACAATAACTTTTACGAGTTTAGTCCCCGCAAAGAACGGGTCTACCGGCTGGTCGAGGCATTTCAAACGCGCCCCTGGCAAGTCGAGGTGACAGGGCTGGTCAAAAAACCTGTGACCTTTGACATTGACGACCTGGTGCGCCGTATGCCGTTGGAAGAGCGCCTCTACCGTTTCCGGTGTGTCGAAGCGTGGTCGATGGCGGTTCCCTGGACAGGGTTCCCGATCAAAGCGTTCGTCAACCTGGTCGAGCCCCTCTCCTCGGCTAAGTATATGCGGATGGTGACATTTTATAACCCCGAACAGGCCGTGGGCATGAATGACGACACCTTCCCCTGGCCGTACTTTGAAGGGTTGACAATGGCGGAGGCGACGAATGAACTGGCGCTGTTCGTCACGGGGATCTATGGCCACGAGCTGACCAAACAACACGGCGCGCCGATCCGACTGGTCGTCCCCTGGAAGTACGGCTACAAGAGCATCAAATCGATCGTCCGCATCGAATTCGTCGAGCAGCAACCGCCGACGTTCTGGTCCACTCTGGTTCCGCGCGAGTACGACTTCTGGGCAAACGTGAATCCAGACGTGCCGCACCCACGTTGGTCCCAAGCCACCGAACGGTTGATCGGCACGAACGAACGCCGACCGACGCTGTTGTACAACGGCTATGGCGAATTTGTCGCTGACCTGTATCGGACATGAACGGTTCCCGGACAACGGCCGGAGCAACGCTGCAAGGGGGTGCACAGGCTGGCGCAGAGAAGAAGCCCGAAACTCTCCGCGCCGCTGTGACCTCGGAGTGTTGCAGGTGCGGCGGTGTGCTCCGGTTCGCTTGCTCCGGTGCGTGTTGGTTGTTATTGCCTGCATTCTGCTTATGACCTCGTGTGCAGTCCCACCGGAGCGGCCGACAGGGCCTGTTTTGGACCCGGCTACGCTCTATGCGCCGCATGGGAGACCTGGGGCGTGGTTCAACCCGTGGCAGCCGTGGAACAAGCGCTTCACCGACCTGCTGCGCTGGGCCGTGTCGCGGAATGCGTATACCGGCGAGTGGCGGGATCCACCCGAGGTGCCGCGTGTGGACAATGACGGAGCCTCTTTCGCAGTCCCCGAGAATTCTGCTTCCGTGACGTGGGTCGGGCACTCGACCTTTGTCATCCACGACGAGGAAGACGTGTTCCTCACCGATCCGCATTTCGGCAAGCGCGCACTCCTGCCGCAACGGTATCATCCACCTGGGGTGCCGATCACTGCGATTCCCCCTTCTGCGTTCGCCCTGGTGTCGCACAATCACTACGATCACCTCGACGCCTATACCGTCGAGACCTTGCCGGCTTCGGTCACGTGGTTCGTTCCTATGGGATTGAAGGAGTGGTTCTCCAAAAGAGGGCGGCAGCGCGTTACAGAGCTTGACTGGTGGCAGAGTGTGTGGCACGGGCGGTGGCAGATTACCTGTGTGCCGGTGCAGCACTGGTCGCAACGGCTCGAACACGCGCAAAATGCAACACTGTGGTGCGGCTGGGTGGTGACCTCGGGCACCCGCACCTACTTCTTTGCCGGGGATACCGGGTATTTTCACGGCTTTAAGGAAATCGGGCGCCGTTTTGGTCCTATTGATGTGGCGATCTTACCCATTGGGGCGTATGAGCCCCGTTGGTTCATGCGTTACTCCCATATGAACCCGGCAGAGGCCTATCAGGCGTTTCGGGACCTGGGGGCGCGCTGGATGCTTCCGTGCCACTGGGGGACCTTCAAGCTCACCGACGAGCCGATCGACGAGCCGCCGCGCGAGCTGCGGCGGGTGGTGGCGGCGGCCGGGGGGCGGCTCGATCCTATTCGGATCCTGGCCATCGGAGAGCGGTGGGTGATCCCTGAATGAGCCGCCGCTGTTGGCTGCGGGGGGGAGCTGTGGTGGAGGCTAAGCTAGCGTGGCGATTGCCGTGCGCACTGCGTGGTCGTAGGGTTGGTTGCCGACCGGGACTGGCACGGGAGTAGGGGGAGGGGACGCAGATTGGTTCCGTCGAGCCGCACTGCTAGACTGTAGGGTACGGAGCGGGAGAGTCGAGGCGATGATTCTTACTTCCGGGGCAGATCGCAAGGGTGCGATTGGTGAAACCAGCTTTGACAGTCTAGACGCGAAATGAGCGCGATGGTGCAGTATAACCATGAGCGGCGCCAAAAGGCACAGGTGGCTGCTGAGGCATGTGCCAGGCTTTTGAAGGAGCGGTTTGGCGTGCGCGCTGTATACATCTTCGGCTCCCTGGCCGGTCAGAGTCCCTGGCACAGCCGGTCAGATATCGACCTGGCGGTGGAGGGGCTTGCCCCCGAGCAGTATGTACCAGCCCTGTCGGCTCTCTGGCAACTCCTACCGGAAGAGTTAGAAGTAGACCTTATCACCCTCGAAAATGCGCCGCCCGAGTTGGTAGCGAAGATCAAAGGCGAGGTCGCGATGCCTGAAGACCCTAAAGCAGCACTGAAGCAGGAGATCGCCGACGAACTGGTGAACCTGAATCGCATTGTTGCAGAGTCGAAGCTCCTCTTGCAGCGATTACCTCCTGAGCCAACTTTTCTTGAGGTGCGAGCAGCGGGGAGCATGGTTCACGATTTCTACAGCGGAGTCGAGCGCGTCTTTGAGCGGATCGCTGTCCGTTTGGGGCCTGGCCTCCCCACAGGGCCGGGATGGCACACGCTTTTGCTCCGGGAGATGGAATCAAGTGTCACAGGGATCCGTCCGGCCGTGATTGACCATGCGCTGGCTCTACGGCTGATTGACTATCTCCGCTTCCGCCACCTGTTTCGCCATACTTACGGCTACGAACTCCAATGGGACAAGCTCAGTCCCCTGATCGAGGGATTGGCAGACACGTTGACCCAGCTCCAACACCAGCTTGAGCGGTTCATTACAGCTTTGGGGCAGTCGTGATGGAAACAACCAAGGGTGCATCCTGAACTGTTCCCCCCCTGCAGCTCGTTCCTGCTGGGAAGTAGAGAGACTCCCACCTGACACGGTCCTCCAGCGATTGCGGCCCTCGTTGCGGTTCCTGCTGACACTTTCCTCTTTGGATAATTCCCTCCTACATTTGGAAGCGGCCGGGGGGCGGCTCGATCCTGTTCGGATCCTGGCCATCGGGGAGCGGTGGGTGATCCCTGAATGAGCCGCCGCTGCCGGCTGCGGGTGGGAGCTGTGGTGGAGGCTAAGCTAGCGTGGCGATTGCCGTGCGCACTGCGTGGTCGTAGGGTTGGTTGCCGACCGGGACTGGCACGATAATAGGGAGCTGGATGCCGGCTTCGCGGAATGCTGCCAACTGCTCCCGACAGCGCGATGACGGGCCGATTAACGACAGCTCGTCGGCCATACGGTCGGACACGCCCTGCGGATTCCCCTCTGCCAGGGCCGCTGCTTCCTGCACGAAGCCGCTGTTTTGAAACAGTTTGTTATAGAAGGGCAGGCGGCCGTAAAAGGCCAGGTTGTTTTTCGCCGCGGTCCTGGCAGCTTCGAGGTCATCGCTGATGCAGGTGGGTAAGCCGGTCGTGATCTCGACTGCCGTGGCAGATCGTCCGGCTTTGCTCGCCCCCTTGTCTATCGCCGCCCGCACCTTGGGGAGGCGGTGCTTGGGGCACAGATAGAGCATCACGCCGTCAGCGAGCTCCCCGGCCAGCTCGACCGTTCCCAAGGCCAGGGCGCCGACATAAATGGGGACGCGGTAGGTCGCCGCTCGCGGTTGCACCGGCGAGCCAGGCACGCCTTTCCCGGTGGTGATGTCGCGCACGGTGGCGATGTAGGTACGTAAAAATTCGCGGGGTCGTTCCATCTTTTCCTGATAAATCCCTTCGACCAACGGACGATGGCTGACCCCGAGTCCGAGAAGGAAGCGGCCCTGTGACATTGCGTCCAGCGCCACCGCGGTCTGGGCGCACAGCATGGGATGGCGCAGGTAGATGTTGGCGATCCACGTGCCCACTTTGATCTTTGCGGTCGCCTGGGCCATGACCATACAATTGGCCAAAGCATCGTTCATGAACTCCGGGGAGAAGATCGCTTCGATTCCAGCCGACTCGGCCTCACGGGCCAGTTGTTGCAGGTCGGCAAAAGAGAGCCCGGAGAGAGTGGAAACGACGATCCCTAAGCGAGCCATAGCCTTTCCTCCTTTCGAGAGCCTCGCGGCGTGGCTGTTCTCTTAGCATTTGCCACCTCGTCAGCAAAGAGCGCAGGATCACTGCCAGGTCGTTGGCGGCAGCAAGATCGGAGGCACCCTGGCTGCAGAGAGAAGGGTATCGGTGGTGAACGGAGAGAGGGGGCAAGAAGAAAAGTCTGCGGGTTTTCTTGCATTCTGGTGAAACTTTCGCTAGCACCACCCTATGCTCGCGACCGTTCTCTCCGGAGCGCTGGTCGGCATCGACGGTTTACTGGTCGAAGTCGAAGTGGACGTCGCCCTTGGCCTGCCGCAATTCACCACTGTCGGCCTGCCGGAAGGGGCCGTCAAAGAGAGCAAAGACCGTGTCCGCTCCGCCATCAAGAACTCTGGCTACGAGTTCCCCTCGCGCAAGATCACCGTCAACCTGGCGCCGGCCGATGTGAAAAAAGAGGGTTCGGCTTACGATCTGCCGATTGCGCTGGGTATTCTGGCGGCAGAGGGGTGGCTGGCCAAAACCCACCTGGATAAGTACGCCGTCCTGGGAGAACTTTCGCTCGACGGCCGGGTCAAGCCCGTACAGGGGGTTTTGCCGCTGGCGGTGATGGCGCGGGAGAAAGGGCTGCACGGGTTGATCGTCCCTCCTGAGAATGCGGCAGAAGCGGCTGTGGTCGAGGGGATTGCCGTCTATGGGGTCGCGACTTTGAGCGAAGCCTTTCTCTTTCTCAACGGCGAGCGGCCACTGCTGCCGACCCACACCGATCTGCAGGCGGTGTTTGCCGCCCACTCCCAGTATGACGTCGATTTCAGCGAGGTCAGAGGGCAGGAGCACGTCAAACGGGCGTTGGAGGTGGCAGCGGCGGGAGGACATAATATCTTGCTGGTGGGACCACCGGGCGCCGGCAAAACCATGCTGGCGCGGCGGTTGCCGACCATTCTCCCCGAGATGACGTTGGCGGAGGCGCTCGAGGCCACCAAAGTGCATAGCGTAGCTGGCCTCATGAACGGCCGGGCGCTCATCGCCACCCGGCCGTTTCGCGCTCCCCATCACACCATCTCCGATGCAGGAATGATCGGCGGGGGAGCGGTGCCGAAACCTGGCGAGGTGTCGTTGGCGCACCATGGCGTGTTGTTTCTGGACGAGCTCCCGGAGTTTCGCAAAAACGTGCTCGAAGTGCTGCGACAGCCTCTAGAGGATGGGCGGGTGACGATCTCTCGCGCGGTGGGGTCGATCACTTATCCAGCCAATATCATGCTCGTGTGTGCGATGAACCCGTGTGTGTGCGGATACTTTGGCGACCCGCAGCGCGAGTGCACCTGTACTCCGCAACAGATCCACCGCTACCGCGCGAAAATCTCCGGTCCGCTGCTCGATCGGATCGATATCCAGCTCGAGGTTCCGGCGGTGAAGTACAAGGAACTCAGCCACCACGCCCCAGGTGAGCTCTCGACGGTGATCCGGGAGCGCGTGAACCAGGCCCGGGCGATCCAGCTGCAGCGTTTTGCCGGGCGCACGATCTTCTGCAACGCGCACATGACCAGCCGTGATATTCGCAGGTTCTGCCAGCTCGATACGGCGGGAGAAAAGCTGTTGGAGAACGCGATGGTGCGACTCGGTTTGAGCGCCCGCGCGTATACGCGCATCCTCAAAGTTGCACGCACGATCGCCGATCTCGCCCATGCAGAACACATCGCCGCAGCGCATGTCGCCGAGGCGATCCACTACCGTGCGCTCGATCGCAAGCTGGGGTAAGCAGCCCGGTCCGCGCTCGACAAACAGCGCCTCGGCCAGCTCATTGACCTCATCAGCAACATCGAAGTCGGCGACGAAGCTGCTCGCGCCGAGGACGTGCTCGGCCGCGTCTACGAGTATGTTCTCTCGCAGTTCGCGAGCGCCGAAGGGAAGAAAGGTGGCGAATTCTACACGCCGCGCTGCGTGGTAAAACTCCTCGTGGAGATGCTCGAACCTTACCGCGGGCGCGTCTATGACCCGTGCTGCGGCTCCTCGGGCATGTTCGTACAGTCCTGTCGAGTTCATCGAGCTCATGCTTTGGGCAACGCCAACTTTGCCTGGGTGCAGCACATTATTCAATCTTTCGCCAACCGGTGTTGTATCAAATGGAAGGATGCAAGGGAGCGCACGCTCAAGGAAATCCAAGAGGAAGCAAAATGAGAACTGGTCTTACGCAACCTGAACCCCTGTCTACCCTGCGCGATGCGTTGCTGCCCAAGCTCATTCGTAGCGAAATTCGCGTCAAGGAGGCGGAGAGGTTTTTGAAGGAGAGGGGCTTATGACCTACGACCCTAGAAAACACCACCGCCGCAGCATCCGACTGAAGGGGCACGACTATTCCCAGCCGGGGGCGTATTTCGTCACCATCTGCACGCACGACCGGTCGTGTTTGTTCGGCGATGTGGTGGATGGGAAAATGCGATTGAATGACGCGGGACAGATTGTTGCCGATACGTGGTATGATTTACCGAACCATGTGGGTGGTCTGGTATTGGATGCATTCGTGGTGATGCCTAACCAC
>JANWXO010000078.1 GCA_025057295.1 Candidatus Binatia bacterium
ATAGTAAGGAGGTGGAAAAAACCAAAAATGACTATACTCAAGAAAGGAACTCACATGACAGCAAGCCTAGCTTTAGGACCCACTGTAGGCGCGCTTGTTGGACTCGCACTCTCCATACTCCTCGTTCCCCTCGGGATCAACAAAGCAGAATGGCTGATGACAACTGGTACAGCGCTCGGCTTGTTCGTCGGGTTGCTAATCTTAGCTGAACAGCAACGCCAGCCTCCGTCGAATACGCGTGCGGAACACAAAACCTAGAGCAGGACAACCCACTAAACTTTCACTCTCTCGGCTCCTTGCCTCGCTGACGGTAAAGAAAAAAGCCCGTGGAGGGTTAGTCTCGTGCTCGCGGGGTGACAGTGAGGGAGAGCAGTTGGCCACCGCGCTGGACGACCATCCGAACCGGCACCCCGACCTGGAGACTCTCGACCCCATAGGTATAGTCATAGATGTTTTCGATCTTTTTCCCCGCGAGCTCAACGATGATATCACCCCCTTGTACCCCCGCCTGGTCAGCTGGCCCACCCTGGACGACTCCCGACAACCGCACCCCAACGACTTCACTCTGGGCATAATCGGGAATGGTACCCAGGTAGACCCGCAGGCCGCCGCGGCTCATCGGTGTCCGTGGTGCTTCGACCTTTACATATGTAGGAATCTCCCCTCCAGTTGCCAGAGTGCGCGTGAGCGCCCCCATAAAGGAAGAGATGCGTGCCACGCCCGCATAGTTAATCTTGTCGGCAGTATCACCTGGGGTGTGATAATCCTCGTGCGCTCCTGTAAAGGCGCTGAGAATCGGAACCCCTTTCAAATAGAATGGTGTTGCATCCGTCGGCAGATAACTATCATCCTGCACTCTGATCGGTAACCCGGCCTGCACGTTCTGCCGTTCGATCTCCCGGAGCCAAAACGGACTCGAGCCAACACCTTGGAGAATAAGGGTGTTGTCCAGCCGCCCGATCATGTCCATATTGAGATACGCCACCACCTCAGGGGATAAATTTGCCCGTTCCTCCCCCCCAAAAGTCCGGGTGAAATAGGTAGAGCCAAGCAAGCCGATTTCCTCTCCAGACCAGAGGGCGAAGAGGATATCGCGCTGCAACGACAGCCGGCCCTGCGTCTTCTCTCTAGCCAGCCAGCGCGCAATCTCCAACACCCCGGCGACTCCAGACGCATTGTCATCCGCTCCGTAGTGGATCTTGCCCCGCTGGTCGCCACGCGCCAAGGATCCCGTACCGACGCCATCACCGAGATGATCGATATGGGCGCCGATGATCACCATCTCCTTGGCCATGGCACCATCAGCCTGCAGGCGTGCCAGCACATTCCGTCCAGTACGTTTCTCATAGCGAATATCGATCTGCGCACCGAGCATGAGTCCTGGAACGAGAAACCCAGCGAGCGGCTGCCCTGTATCCAACGCATCCTGTAGCTCTTGCAATTGTCGTTCTGCCGGTGCCAACAACCGTGCCGCCAGGCTATCGCTAATCGAAATCGCCGCAACACTCGTGCCTGTTAACGACGCGTCAAAAGAGAGTCGCACCAATTGTTCTTCGACGCGGGCATTCGGACCGCTCACCACAATGATCCCACGCGCCCCACGGTCGCGCGCTAACATTGCCTTATAGCGGAGATTGGCGTAGCGATTGAGGTGTCGCCGCCAATCCGGAGCAATCTTCTCGGGCAGATAGCGAAAAACCATCACCCATTTATCTGTGACATCCAGGCCAGCGAACGAATCATAGGCAGGAAACCCCTCGGCCGCCGGGGCCACAATACCATACCCCGCAAACACCACCGCTGATGGCTCGACCACACCGGTGCGAGAAAACGCTAAAGGGCGCCACTCTGCATCGACCAGATACTCTCGTGGCGACGGATCTGTTTCCGAATGGAGGGACAGACGGTTGGCTGGACCGAGCGATACTCCGGCGGTGAACTCGAAGGACTGAAAAAACGTCCCTCGATCACCTGCCGGGATGAGCCCAAGAGCGGCAAAGACGGAAGCAGCATACGCCGTGGCCAGTTCTTCCCCCTGCGTACCAGTCCGTCGGCCGTTCATCTCCTCTGAGGCCAAGGTAGTTACATGGCGCCGCAGGGCCTCAACCTCTACCTGCACCTCCGCTGGCGTGGTAGAGATACGGTCAGCCTCCCTCGTCAGCCCAGCTGCATTGGCACGATGGACGTGCTCCAGCGGGGCGAGCCCGAGTAACCGTCGAGCCTCAGCATCATTCCACTCGGCAAAGAAGATCTGCGATTGTTTCTGCGGGGTACGAGTGCTCGTCCACGCCAGACGTGTCCCATCGGGTGTGAAGACCGGCAGTCCATCGAATCCTTCCGTATAGGTCACCCGTACTGGTTGCGCACTGCCAGCGCTGTCGACGAGGTACAGCTCAAAGTTGTCCATGCCGTGCACGTTGGTGGCGAAGATCACATAATCTCCAGATGGGTGGAAATACGGTGCCCAGGAGAGTGCCCCGAGGCGGGTAATCTGCCTTTCCTCCGTCCCGTCGATGTTCATGACAAAGATCTCTGCAGTGGCGCCATCGACCGTGAACCGTCGCCACACGATACGCCGCCCGTCCGCACTGACAAACGGGCCCCCGTCATACCCCGCTGCCCGGGTTAAGCGGCGGACCTGAGTCCCGTCCGCCTCCATCGCGTATAAATCAACGAACACAGAGGGGTCTTTGCCGAGGAGGGTCGCTTCCTCTTCCGACAACAACCCACTGTAGGCGTGGCGGTTGGAGGCGAAAACGATCTGCTTTCCGTCAGGCGACCAGACCCCTTCGGCATCGTACCCCAGAGTCCCAGTCAGATTTTTGTACCACCGGCCGGACAAGTCGGTCTCGAACAGATCAAACTGCTCGTCAAAATCCCAGGTGTAGCGGCGCGTTTTCCCAGCCGCACGCTGGTCACGCTCAGCCTGCTGCTTCGCCTGCGCCTGCGGATCCTCGTGGGTGGAAGCAAACAAGATCTTCTCCTGACTCGGATGAATCCACCCACAGGTTGCTTTGCCATATCCCGGCGAGACACGGCGCGTCTCCCCGTTGCGCAAATCCATCAGGTAGATCTGAAAAAAGGGATTGGTCGGCTCGCGCTCACTCTGAAAGACCATCAGCGTCCCGTCTTGGCTAAAATACCCCTCTCCCGCTCGTGTCCCCACGAACGTCACTTGTCGCACGTTGGTTAACAGTCGTGCCTCTTCACGAGCAGGAGACCCCATCCCTCCAGTACACATAAGCCCAAGCACTATGCCGATGGCGCGAAAAATCCTCTTGTTCATGCTGGTGATCATAGGCAGGAGCAACAACGCAGCCAAGGAGGGGATAATCGGGCTGTGTAGGCTGGCAGGACGCTTGAGAGCAGAGACACTATGATGGTCGACAGCACTTCCGTGCGGTAAGAAAAAAGGATGGCAAAAGTGAAAAAATCGCCTCCTGCTGACAGCTCCCTTGCCCCTCCCCTGCCGTCTTCCCAGCCCACGGTGGGCCTCGCCCTCGGCAGCGGATCCGCACGCGGCTGGGCACACATCGGGGTGATCCAGGCGTTGAAGGAAGCGGGCATCCCTATCGACTATGTCTGCGGTTCCTCTATCGGTGCTCTTGTTGGCGGTGTCTACTGCGCCGGACAACTGGAGGTACTGGCGCAGGAGGCACGTCGCTTAGACTGGCGCAGGCTCGTTCGGATGCTCGACATTGCGCTTCCCAGATCGGGCCTCCTCGCTGGGGAGAAAATTACTGCTTTTATCCGCCAGCTCACGGGGGAGCGGGCCCTGTCGAGTCTCCCGACTCCCTTTTGGGCCGTCGCGACCAACCTCCAGACCGGGAAAGAGGTGTGGATCCGGCATGGCCCAACGGCCGAAGCGATTCGCGCAAGCATATCGGTGCCGGCTATTCTGACCCCTGTTCGTTACGGTTCGCAGTGGCTCGTCGATGGTGGGTTGGCTAACCCAGTGCCTGTATCGGTCTGTCGTGCCATGGGTGCCGATATCGTTATCGCCGTCAATCTCAACGCAGATCTCCTCTCGCGCCCAGAAACACTTCACCCGCCTCCGGCGGCCAGCGGCAAGATATGGCGGAGCCGCCACCTGCAGCACTCCTTTCGTTACTACTGGCAACAACGGGGCAAACAGTTCCGACAACTTTTCCCCCCGCTCTCAAGACGGGCAAAGGAACCATCCATCTCGATCTTCGAGGTAGTGCTCCACGCACTGCATGTCATGCAAGACCGTATTACTCGCCACCGTCTTGCCGCAGATCCACCAGACTTCCTCATCACCCCTGCTGTGCGTCACATCCAGCTCTTTGAGTTCCACAGAGCGGACGAAGCTATCGCAGAGGGCATGCGCGCAGCGCAAGCTCTTCTCCCCGCCATCCACGTCAGCATCGGCAGGAGATCATGAGACCCCCCACGACCAGTGTGCATGTCGACCACACACGCCGCACCCACATGTACGTGGCCTTTCCTCAGCTACTCCCCTTGTACTCCCCGCGCGCAGGGGGGAGTATGAGAAAGAAGAGGGCTAAAAGGAATGATGAACAACACAGACCGTTCTCACGAACAGGAAGCAGCAACTGTTGTCCCGACCAAGTATTGGCATCGGCTTGCCGATGGGCGTATTCAGTGCGACTTGTGCCCACGGTTCTGCAAACTCCATGAAGGGCAGCGCGGCCTGTGCTTTGTCCGCGCCTGCCATAATCAACAGATCGTTTTGACCACGTACGGGCGTTCTAGCGGCTTTTGTGTCGATCCCATCGAGAAAAAACCCCTCAACCACTTTCTGCCTGGCACTCCGGTCCTTTCGTTCGGTACAGCCGGCTGTAATCTCTCATGCCAGTTTTGCCAGAACTGGGATATCAGCAAGTCGAGGGAAATCGACACCCTCGCTGACAGCGCTTCTCCTGAAACGATCGCCCGCGCAGCCGTAGCCCTGCACTGCCAAAGCGTTGCCTTCACCTACAACGATCCGGTCATCTTCCTCGAATACGCGGTCGATGTGGCGCAAGCATGTCACGCTGTCGGCGTGAAAACCGTCGCCGTCACCGCCGGCTACATCTGTGAGGAACCGCGGGAAGAGTTTTATCGTCACATGGACGCCGCAAACGTCGATCTCAAGGGGTTTACCGAGCGCTTCTACAAAACCATCTGTGCCGGCCATCTCCAGCCTGTGCTCGATACATTGCTCTACCTGAAGCACCACACCACAGTTTGGTTCGAAATTACCACCCTCCTCATTCCCGGGGAAAACGATTCTGACGCAGAGCTCGAGGCAATGACGCAGTGGATCGTTGAGCACCTCGGTCCGGATGTGCCCATACACTTCACCGCCTTCCATCCAGACTGGAAGATGCTCGACAAACCCCCGACACCGCCAGCAACCCTCAAGAGGGCGAGACGTATCGCGCTAAAGAACGGTATCCGGTATGCCTACACCGGCAACATTCACGACGAAGAGGGCGGGAGCACGTACTGCCACCACTGTGGTGCGATCCTGATCGGCCGCGACTGGTATACGCTGACAACCTGGCAGCTCACCGCGGACGGTTGTTGTATCCGTTGTGGGACACGGTGCGCCGGGGTGTTTGCCCCCTCCCCAGGGAAATGGGGTGCACGGCGGCTCCCCGTCCGTCTGAGGGATTTTGCTGCCCGATCCACCCACAAGGTGCCGCCACCCTCCGTGTAGGGATGGGATACTCCCTCCGTTTCGACAACCGCTGGGCTTAAGTGCCAGCATGGAACACCCGACTTTTTCTTTCGCTGACCTGCTAACTGCCCTCGCCCGGCCAGAGAGCTACCCACATCGCCCCACCCGCGTCGAGGTCATCCAGACACACATTTCTGCTGTGTTCCTCGCCGGAGATCTGGTCTACAAGCTGAAAAAACCCGTGCACTTCTCCTTCCTCGACTACTCGACGCGTGAGCGCCGCTATTACTACTGCCATGAAGAGGTCCGCCTCAACCGTCGTCTCGCACCCACGGTCTACCTCGGTGTTGTTCCGCTCGTCTACGCCAGCAACACCTACCGGGTCGAAGACGGGTCTGCCGGCGGTGAGGCAGTCATCGTCGACCACCTCGTGAAAATGCGCCGGCTGCCAGCGGATCGCACGCTGGTCGCCCTGATCGCAGCCGGACGCTGCACCGCTGAGGAGATGCAGGCGCTCGCCAAGCGCCTCGTCTCCTTTCATCGCAGCGCGACAACCCGAACCGCACCCCGATATGGGACCCCTGAAGCGGTCTGGCAGACTATTGCGGAAAACTTTCGCGACACCGCCCCGTTTATCGGCGAGACAATCAGCCCCGCACAGGACAGACGGATTCAGTCCTTCAGCCAACACTTCTTCGCCGAACACCAGGAGCTGTTGCGCGCCCGTGTCCGCAGCGGACGTGTACGAGAAGGGCACGGTGACCTCCGCTGTGAGCACGTCTACTTCCTGGACGAGGGAATCACCATCGTCGACTGTATTGAGTTCAGCCCGCGCCTCCGCACGTGTGATGTGGCTTCAGAAATCGCCTTTCTCGCCATGGACCTCGAATTGCAAAGCGCACCACAGCTCGCTGCAGAGTTGGTACAAACCTACGCCGCAGAGGCGAAAGACGGGGCGCTCTTCCACCTCCTCCCCTTTTACCAGTGCTACCGTGCCTATGTGCGGGGGAAAGTCGCCAGCCTGAGAAGTCGCGAACCGGAAGTCCCGGACACGGAGCGAACACGGGCAAAAATACAAGCACGCCAGGCGTTCTGCCTTGCATACCGCTACGCCTGTGGTCCTCCCTCTCCCGCTGTCCTTGTCGTGTGCGGTCGTATCGGGACAGGAAAATCGACGCTGGCCCGCGCGCTGAACGGCTTGACGGGTTTCCCCGTCCTGAGCTCGGACGTTATCCGCAAGCAGCTTGCTGGCCTCTCCCCGACCACACGTATGCGCGCAGAGTACCGCGCTGGTATTTACACGGAAGCGTTCACACAGCACACCTATCTCACCTTGGCTCAGCGGGCAGAGTCAGCTCTCCAAGCTGGACAGGGTGTGATCATCGACGCGACCTGCAAAAGGCGCGAGGACCGCCGTCGGTTCCTCGAGCTGGGCGCCCGCTTCAGCACCCCAGTGTTGTTTATCGAATGTCGAGCCAGCGCAGCGACTGTGGAACAACGCCTGCGGGCACGGGAACAAGAGGCACAGAGTGTCTCGGATGCGACCTGGAGCACGGCACAGCAGGCGCAGGGTGACTTCCCTCCCTTCGACGACATTCCAAAACATCAGTACCTCGCAATCGACACGGAAGACGACGCCGCGGTGCAAGAGGCACTCATGCAAATCGATGAGCGGCTGCGCCGCTGACACCCTGCAGCAGCGTATGCTACGATCTCTCGTCCAGTCCGCTCGGAAGGGGGAGTACACATGCCCGGGCCACTCGCCGGTTATCGGATTATCGACGTAACCCAGATGGTCTCCGGCCCGATGGCCACCATGATACTGGCCGATCAAGGAGCTGACGTGATCAAGGTCGAGCCACCTGGCACGGGTGACCTCACCCGCGCCCTCGGTGGTGGTCCGCGAGGAATAGCCCCCCTCTTTGCGACGATCAACCGCAACAAGCGTTCGGTTGCCCTCGACCTCAAAGATCCACGCGGCCTGACGATACTCGAACGGTTAGTGGCCGGGGCCGATCTCTTCGTGCAAAACTTCCGTCCCGGTGTCGCCGAACGGATGGGCATAGGGGAAGCGGCTCTCCGGCGCATCCAGCCCAACCTCGTCTACGTCTCGATTTCTGGCTTTGGCGAATCAGGCCCCTACGTCCACAAGCGTGTGTACGATCCGGTGATCCAGGCCCTCTCTGGCTTAGCTGCGATCCAAGCCGATCCTCACTCGGGACGGCCGCGGATGATGCGATTGATCATTCCAGACAAGGTGACGGCACTGACCGCGGCACAGGCAATGACGGCTGCCCTCCTCGCCCGCGAGCGCACGGGCGAGGGACAACATGTCCGGTTGGCCATGCTCGATGCGGTGATCGCTTTCCTGTGGCCGGAAGGAATGGCCCGCTATACGTTCCCCGACTCGCAGAGCAACGCCATGCGCCCGGAAGCCACGAGAGATCTGGTTTTTGAAACGACTGATGGTTACATCACAGTCGGTGCCGTATCCGATGCGGAGTGGGCAGGGCTCGCGCGCGCGCTCGGGCACCAAGAATGGCTGGATGACCCCCGTTTTCAAACGCCGGCCGGACGGGTCAAGTATGCCGATGCCCGTCTAGAGCTCACGGCAGCAGTCATCAAAACCCGCAGCACGGCTGAGTGGCTTGCACGTCTCGAGGCTGAACACGTGCCGTGTGCACCGATCCACAGCCGCGATGAGGTCATCGCCGATCCGCAGGTGCGTGCCAATAATCTGATCGTCGAATCTGAACATCCCCACGTGGGACGAATGCGCCAACCTCGCGCAGCCGCCCGCTTTGAGCGTACCCCGACCGAGTTCCGCATTCCCGCTCCTCTGCTCGGCGAGCACACAGAGATGGTACTGCGGGAAATCGGCATCTCTGCAGAACAGCTTGCGGAGTTACGGGCAGCCGGCGTCGTTGCTCAAGCCTGAGCAACACCCAGAACGGACTGCATGGTGAGATGGTCTCTACGCCGAGCCGAGGTTCGAGAGCAGTCTCCATGTCCAACCGAGGGGGAGATATGATGAATACCTCCCATCGCAGCATCACAGCGTCAGGCTCTTTCAGCTTTCAGTGTTCCTCACCTCGGGTCCAGTGCCGGGGAAGGCTTGCTTGTTCACTTCTGCTCGCAACTCCTTGGCAACCCGGAAGAACGGCACCCGTTTGGCGGGAACAGTCACTATCTGCCCACTGCGTGGGTTCCGAGCCGTGCGTCCCTGACGCTCTTTGACGCCAAAGGTGCCAAAGCCGCGGAGCTCTACTCGCTCCCCCCGTGCCAAAGCCTCAACAATGCTGTCGAAGAACGTGTCAACCATCACCCCAATGTCGTGCTTGTTGAAGTTTGGGTAGAGCTTCGCGAGTTCAACGATCAAATCACCTTTGTTCATATGTGTTCCGCCCCTTCGCCGTAAATCTTATCTCCTCACGCGCACTTGTGCTACTCCGCACTGCTCGACGGGCAACAACCCCGGAGGGACAGATCCGCTAGCGCGTTGCTCCCCCTCTCCCTGCTCTCGGATCCTTTGCCTGATTCTGCGTCCTCAGGCACGCTTTCGTTCTGGCGTGACCGGCGGCAGTTCCCCGAGCTGTGTCGCCAGACGGTCGTGCAAACTCGCACAGACGACCTCGCACAGCTCGAAAACGGTCTCGTCGCAAATCCGGTAGTAAACGTTCACGCCCTCTTTCCTCCGGCTCACCAAGCCCGCCTGCTGCAAGACCCCCAAATGTTTAGAGATGTTCGCCTGGAGGGCATTGGTCGCAGCGACGAGATCACCAACCGTGCGCTCGCCATCCCATAACGCGTGGAGGATTTTGAGACGCATCGGCTCGGCTAAAACTTTGAAACGATGGGCGATCATGTGTAACGCCACGTCGGAGAGCTCCCGCTTCGGTCGTCGCATGCGCTGCCTCTTGACAGGAATTTCTTATATTGCTAGGTAGCAATGTAATTATACATTTAAATAAGCGTTTTTTCCTACATACGCAAGCTCCAACGCCACACGGCAGAGAGGAGGCCACTGGATGGAAAACTTTACCCCTGGAGCATCCTTCCTCGGCGGGGTGCTGATCGGCCTCAGCGCTTCGCTGCTGCTTCTCTGTAACGGCAAGATCGCCGGGATCAGTGGGATTCTCGGCGGGTTGTTACGCCCGGTACGGGACGACACGCTGTGGCGAGTGTTCTTCATCGCTGGTTTGCTCGCCGGAGGAGCGATCCTTCGTCTGGTCTCCCCGCAGGTCTTCGACATCGCTTTGACTCGGTCAGGCGAGGTGTTTCTTCTTGCTGGCCTGCTCGTCGGTTTTGGTGCACGGCTCGGGAGCGGGTGTACCAGCGGCCATGGGGTCTGCGGAATCAGTCGGCTCTCACCACGCTCACTGCTGGCGACCCTCATATTCATGACAGCAGGGATCGTCACTGTGTACATAGTGAATACCTTCTTTGGAGGTGCGCTGTGAGCACGCTGGTCACCTCTTTCCTCGCAGGAATGCTTTTCGCGGTCGGCCTCGGACTCAGTGGCATGACGCAGCCGGCAAAAGTCGTCGGGTTTCTCGACCTCACGGGCCGCTGGGACCCGAGCCTCGCGTGTGTGATGCTCGGTGCAATTGCCGTGCATGCCCCTGCCTATCGCCTGATTCGCCGGCGTTCCGCACCCATCTTCGCCGCCGCATTCGCCATCCCTACGCGACGGGACTTTGATCTCCGTTTAGTCGGGGGTGCCGCACTCTTCGGGATCGGCTGGGGTCTTGGTGGATTTTGCCCTGGTCCCGCAATAACCTCGCTGCCATCCGGTCACACTGCCGTCTTGCTCTTTGTCCCGGCGATGGTTGCAGGGATGTACCTCCATACTCTTGTCGAAGGTCTGCAGGTCCGTCGGTCCGGCATCGTACACCCTGAAACGGTATCCCGGTCACCGACTCTCCCGCCATCCCCGGCCCTGCAGTATCGCCATGATGCCTGATTAGGGGGTGGGCATGGAGCTCCCTCTACTCAACATGCTGGAGCGTCAGACAACGAAAACTGTGCATGCAGGAGGGATGCTATGCTATTTCGTGAACTCAACCGCGGGAAATGCAAAACGTACCTGCTCGGGTGTGAAAAGACCCACAAAGCCGCTCTCGTCGATCCAGTCAAAGAGAAAGTCGATCGGTATCTATCCGTTCTGGCTTACTACGGCTGCACGCTCGACGCGATCATTGATACCCATACCCACGCCGATCACCGAACCGGGAGCTGGGAGCTCCACGACCTGACCGGTGCACCGGTGGTGATGCACCGGCGCGCTCCTGCGCCCCACGTCGACATCCACGTTGAAGACGGACAAACGCTTTCAGTCGGCGATCTCGTGCTTCAGGTGCTGTATACCCCAGGGCACACCCCCGACGGTATCTGCCTCTACGTCAACGATCGGGTCTTGACCGGTGATACCCTGCTCATTCACGGGACTGGACGTGCCGATTTCGCTGGCGGCGATGCAGGTGCGCAATACGACGCAATCACACAGAAGCTCTTTGCCCTCCCAGACGAGACCTTGGTGTTCCCTGCCCACGACTACCGCGGCCATACCTACTCGACCATAGGGGAAGAAAAACGCACGAATCCGCGCGTCGCAGGGCGCACCCGCGAAGAATACATTAACCTCATGAACAACCTTGGCCTGCCGTTGCCAGACAAGATTCAGGAAGCACTGCAGCCGAACCAGTCGGCAATCGAAGACGAATCGATGCCCTTCCCCTCGCTGGCAGAATTGAATCAAGTACGCCAACTGACCCCACAAGAGGTCAAACTGCGGTTGGACCGCTTTCCCTCGCCGCTCCTGCTCGATGTCCGCGAGCCGGAGGAGTTCTCCGGTGAACTGGGCCATATCCCAGGCAGTATTTTGATTCCGCTCAGAGAACTCCCCGCCCGCGCGCAGGAGATTGAAGCTTACAAAGACAAAGATATCATCGTGATCTGCCGCGCCGGGGTACGGAGCACAACCGCGGCAGCGATCCTCACCGGGTTAGGGTTCGAGCACGTTTCCAATCTCAAGGGTGGAATGCTCGACTGGAGCGATCAGAACCTGCCGGTGGAGCGCTAACCAAAGGCACAAGGACACGGTGATACACGAGGGTGGTGACTGAAAGAGCGAGCAGCGTGGCCTCCTGTTCACCTGTATCGCTCATGCAGCACTGCCTTCCTCTGGAGCCCCCGGCGCAGGATTGAGGAGCCCCACATGATGGAGTCGGCTGCGGCAGCTGTACCGCCAAGCAAATGGGCCAAGGTGATTGACCACACCAAGTGTATTGGCTGCCACGCCTGCAGCACGGCATGCAAGGCGGAAAACCAGGTGCCCCTCTCGGTGCACCGCACCTATGTGAAGTATGTTGACGTAGGAGTTTTCCCGCAGGCACGGCGAGTGTTTCAGGTCACCCGCTGTAACCAGTGCGAACACGCCCCCTGTACCTACGCGTGTCCGACCGCGGCGATGTACACTCGGCCCGATGGGATTGTCGATTTCGACAAGTCGATCTGCATCGGCTGTAAAGCGTGTATCGCCGCCTGCCCGTACGACGCAATTTTTATCAATCCTGAGGACCACGCAGCCGAGAAATGCAATTTCTGCGCTCACCGTATCGATAGAGGGCTCGAGCCAGCCTGCGTGATCGTCTGTCCGACCGAAGCGATCGTCGTGGGCGATCTACACGATCCACATTCGCAGGTCGCGCGCATCGTGGGCCGCGAACCGGTCACCGTGCGCCGTCCTGAGAAGGAAACGCACCCGAAACTGTTTTATAAAGGCGTACATCAGGCCACACTCGACCCACTCGCGGCCAGGCGCCCCGAGGGCGGGCTCTTCATGTGGAGCGAACAGGGGCACTTCGCCCAGCAGGTGACTTCGGGTCATCCGGGCCAGCATAACAACTCCGCCACCGCCCTCCTTGCCTATGACGTGCCGCACCGGATGCCGTGGGATTGGCGGCTCAGCGTGTATACGTGGACGAAAGGAATTGCCGCCGGGACGTACTTGCTTCCCCTTCTCCTCCTCCTCTTTTCTCGTGCCGAGACAACGAGCCCCCTGTGGCAGTGGGTCTCCCCTCTCGTTGCCGGTACATTTCTCGCCCTCACCGGCATGATTCTGATTGCCGATCTCGAGCATCCAGAACGTTTCTACTTCATCTTCACCCGTCCGCAGTGGCGCAGTTGGCTTGTGCGCGGAGCATTTATCCTTGCCGGCTACGCAGCGATCCTCTTTCTCCACTTCATCGCCAGCCTTGCTGGAGCGCACTCCCTCCAGCTGATCCTCGCAGCAGCAGGTTTCCCTCTCAGTATCCTCACCGCGGTGTACACTGCTTATCTGTTCGCGCAGGCCACAGCGCGCGACTTGTGGCAGAGCCCGCTCCTACCTGCGCATTTCCTGATCCAGGCGTGTCTCGTCGGATCAGCATTTTTGCTTCCATTTGCTGTCTGGCTCCAACCCAGCCTCGTTGCTCCACTGGCATGGGTTGTGAGCGCGGCGAGTCTCGTGCATCTGCTCCTCCTGCTCGG
>JANWXO010000079.1 GCA_025057295.1 Candidatus Binatia bacterium
GGGAGCTGCTTGCACGGGAGCGCTGGCAGGCGCTGGCAGCGAAGGGAGCCATGCCCCAGCGGCTGCTGTGGGCGAGCACCAGCACCAAGAACCCGAAGTACCCGCCGACCCTCTACGTGGATGAATTGATCGGTCCGGATACGGTGAACACTATGCCGGCGGAGACCTTCACGGCTTTCCGCGCCACCGGGCGCCCACGTGCCAGCCTGACGGACAATTGGGCGGAGAACCTGGAACAGGCACGCCAGACGTTACGTACCCTCGCGGAGGTCGGCATCTCGCTCAAAGACGCCACGGACCAGTTGCTGGCCGACGGGGTGAAGAAATTTATCGAGCCGTTCGATAAACTACTCGGCGCGATCGAGAAGAAGCGGCAGGAGCTCCTGGGGAGTGGACTGGCGCGCCAAACCGTCTCTCTGGGAGGCTTGGCGGCTGCAGTGGAGGCGACCTGTCGGGAATGGCGCGAAGCGCAGAAAGTGCGCCGCCTCTGGCGCGGTGATGCTTCGCTGTGGACGGATACCGACGAGAGCCAATGGCTCGGCTGGCTGCATGTCGTCGATGGCCAGCGTGACCACGGCGAACACCTGCAACAGATCGCCGACGACGTACAGCAGGCAGGGTTCACCCATGCGCTGCTCTTGGGCATGGGGGGATCGAGTCTTTGTCCCGAGGTCCTGCGGCGCACCTTCGGTGTCATCCCTGGCTTTCCCGAGCTGCTGGTGTTGGACTCGACCATCCCTGCCCAGGTGAAAACGTTTGCGCAAACGATCGATCCCGCCCGCACCCTCTTCATCGTCTCGTCCAAGTCGGGTACCACCACCGAACCCAACGTCTTTATGCGTTATTTCATGGAGCTCGCACGGCACGCGGTGGGGGCAGAGCAGGTGGGGTCGCGGTTTCTCGCCATCACCGATCCGGGCACGCCGCTGCACAAGCTCGCCAAGAGCGAGCGCTTCCGCCAGATCGTGCACGGCGTCCCCAGTATCGGCGGGCGCTACTCGGCATTGTCCAATTTCGGCATGGTGCCGGCGGCGATCATGGGGATCGATGTCCTGCGCTTCCTCGACAGTGCCGAACTGATGGTGCAGTCATGCGCTTCCTGCGTGCCTCCAGAGGTCAATCCGGGCGTGACGCTCGGGATCGTGCTCGGAACGCTGGCCCGCCAGGGGCGCGATAAAGTGACCCTTGTCACCTCGCCGGCCATCGGCGCACTCGGCGCGTGGCTAGAGCAGCTCCTGGCTGAATCGACGGGCAAAGACGGCAAGGGACTGATCCCCGTGGATGGTGAACAGCTCGGCCCGCCGGAGGTGTACGGTACGGATCGGTTGTTCGTGTATGTGCGGCTCAACGCTGCCCCGGCAGCAGAACAGGACGCCGCGATCGCTGCCTTGGAGCGTGCCGGACACCCGGTGGTGCGGATCGTGCTCGACGATGCGCTCGAGCTGGGGCAAGAGTTCTTCCGCTGGGAGATCGCGACGGCGGTGGCTGGTTCGATTCTCGGCCTCAACCCCTTCAACCAACCAGATGTGGAAGCGAGCAAGGTGGCGACACGCCGCCTGACTGCCGCCTATGAGGAGACGGGCGCGCTGCCGTCGGAGACGCCACTGTTGCAAGAGGGTGAGCTACGGCTGTTCGCCGATCGCCGCAATACCGAGGCGCTGCGCCAGAGCGCGACGCAACGAAGCCTCGAGGCCTATCTCGCCGCCCATCTCAACCGTCTCCAGCCGGGGGATTACTTTGCCATCAACGCCTATGTCGAGATGAACGAGGGGAACCACACAGCGTTGCAGGCCATACGGCATGCCGTACGCGATGCCAAGCGGGTGGCGACCACGCTCGGGTTCGGTCCCCGTTTCCTGCACTCGACCGGGCAACTCCATAAGGGGGGACCTCATACCGGTGTGTTCTTGCAGATCACCGCCGAGGATGCAGAAGATGTGCCGATTCCCGGCCACGCCTACAGCTTCGGGGTGTTGCAACGGGCGCAGGCGCAGGGTGACTTCGAGGTGTTGGCCGAGCGCGGGCGACGCCTCCTGCGTATCCATCTCGGTCCAGACGTGGCGGCTGGCCTTGCGTCCCTGCGCGGTCTGATCCAGCGCGTGATCGCATAAAACCAACCCCGACGCGCACCACCAGCGCGCTAGAGAAAGGATTGCCCATGACGGAGCAAGAGCGGCTGGACCTCCTGTGCATCAACACCATTCGCACCCTGGCGATGGACGCCGTCCAGAGGGCTAACTCCGGCCATCCAGGCACTGCCATGGCGCTCGCCCCGGTGGTCTACTGCCTGTGGCAGTCCTTCCTGCGCTTCGATCCCGAGGACCCGATCTGGCCCAACCGGGATCGCTTCGTGCTCTCCGCCGGCCACGCCTCGATGCTGTTGTACGCCATGCTGCACCTGTGCGGGGTGAAGGCGGTCAATCCCAAGTACGAGACCCTCGGCACTCTGTCGGTCACGCTGGAGGACATCAAACGTTTTCGCCAGCTCGACAGCAAATGCCCCGGACATCCAGAGTACCGCTGGACCTCGGGGGTCGAGACGACGACCGGCCCGTTGGGCCAGGGGGTGGCGACGAGTGTCGGGATGGCGATCGCCGGGCTGTGGCAGGCGGCCTACTTCAACCGTCCCGGGTTCGACATGTTCGATTACAAGGTCTACGCCCTGTGTGGCGACGGCTGTATGATGGAGGGCGTATCGGCCGAAGCCGCTTCGCTCGCCGGTCATCTCAAACTGGCAAATTTGTGCTGGATCTACGACAACAACCACATCACTATCGAAGGCCATACCAACTGGGCCTTCAGCGAAGACGTGGCCACGCGGTTTCTCGGATATGGCTGGAACGTCACCCGCGTCGGCGACGCCAATGACCTGGAGATGCTCGCCCGCGCTTTCCGCACGTTTCACAATACCACCGACCGCCCGACGCTGATCATCGTCGACAGCCATATCGCCTACGGCTCCCCTCACAAGCAGGATACCAGTGCCGCCCATGGGGAACCGTTAGGGGAGGAGGAAGTGAGGTTGACAAAGCGTACCTACGGATGGCCGGAGGATGCGACGTTTTACATCCCTGATGGGGTACGTGAGCATTTCCGTGCAGGCATAGGGGCGCGCGGGCGGGCGCTGCGCGAGGCCTGGATGGCCAAATTCAACGCCTATGCTACCCAGTATCCCCAGCTGGCCGATCACCTCTACAAGATGCAGCATCGGCAACTCCCAGATGGCTGGGACAGCAATCTGCCCACCTTTCCGCCTGACGCGAAAGGGATCGCTGGCCGTGACGCCTCGGGCCAGGTGTTGAACGTGCTGGCGCAGAACGTGCCCTGGCTCCTGGGTGGCTCGGCCGATTTGGCACCGTCCACCAAAACGCGGCTGACCTTTGCCGGGGCAGGGGATTTTACTGCCGATGATCGCAGCGGGCGGAATCTCCATTTCGGCGTGCGCGAACACGCCATGGCAGCGATCCTCAACGGCCTCTCGTTGTCCAAAGTGCGCCCGTACGGGTCTGGATTTCTCATCTTCAGCGATTATTCGCGGCCGGCGCTGCGTCTCAGCGCGCTGATGGAGATTCCCGTGATCTATATCTTCACCCATGACTCGATCGGCGTGGGCGAAGACGGACCGACCCACCAGCCCATCGAGCAGCTCGCCTCTCTGCGGGCCATCCCAGGGTTTCTCACCCTGCGACCGGCGGATGCCAATGAGATCGTCGAGGCCTGGCGTGTGATCATGCAACTGCGCCACCAGCCGGCTGCCCTCGTGCTCTCGCGGCAACCGTTACCGGTCTTGGACCGTACCCGCTATGCGCCGGCGTCGGGAGTAGCCAGGGGAGCCTACGTGCTCGCCGATGCGCCGAGTGGCAGCCCTGAGCTCCTGCTGCTGGCGAGCGGTAGCGAAGTCAGCTTGTGTGTGGCGGCGTACGAACAGTTGGTGACGGAAGGGGTCCGGGCGCGCGTCGTGAGCATGCCCTCGTGGGAGCTCTTTGAGCAGCAAGATCAGGAGTATCGCGACAGCGTGCTTCCTCCCGCCGTGACCGCACGCGTGGCGGTCGAGCAGGCCTCGGCCTTCGGCTGGTATCGGTACGTCGGTTCGAGCGGAGGGGTGGTCGTCATGAAGACGTTCGGGGCGTCGGCGCCGCTGAAGGAGCTGCAGCGCAAGTTCGGCTTCACCCCGGACCACATCGTGACAGTGGCCAGGGAGCAGTTGGCCAAGTCGCGGGGCTGAGCAAGCCCTGCGTGGAGCGGAAGTCCTTTTTGCATGGGCACCTGACGCCCGGGAAGGCAACGGAACGGGGAGATGAGGAACATGCCCCTGGTCCCAGGGGCGATGCGCCGGGCTGGAAAGGAACGAACAACGAGAACGGAGGAGAGCCCCCATGGAGACAACCGCCGGTGTAAAGGCCACGGTGCACCTCCCGCCGGGAGGGAGAGAGCATGAACCAGGGTATGAGCTGTTCCGCGCCAAAGACCCGGTCACGATCGTTATCTTCGGTGCGTCCGGGGACCTCAGCAAACGCAAGCTGATCCCGGCCCTCTACCAACTCCACAATGGTGGCTACCTGCCCGACCGCTACGCTGTGGTGGGGTTCGCGCGCACTCCCATGAGCGATGAGGCCTACCGCGCCGCCATGGTCGAGGTCCTACAAGAGCAAGCCATAGACGACGCGCTCTCCATCACCCATCCCCTTATCAGCGCCCTTTACTATCAGCCTGGGCATAACGATGACCCGGACTCCTTCCGCAAGTTGAAGGAGAAGCTGGTCGCGATCGACCGGGAACGTGACCTGCCGGGGAATCGGCTCTTCTACCTCTCGGTGGCGCCGGAGTTCTTCACCACGATCATCCAGAACCTGTGTGCCGCTGGGCTCATTTGCGGTCGCCATGAAAAAACCTGGTCGCGGGTCATCATCGAAAAACCGTTCGGCAGAGACCTGGAGAGTGCGCGGAAACTCAACGCCGATATCACAGCCCTGCTCGACGAGCATCAGATTTATCGCATCGACCATTACCTCGGTAAAGAGACGGTGCAGAACATTTTGAGCTTCCGTTTTGGCAACTCCATTTTCGAACCCCTCTTCAACCAGAAGTATGTCGATAATGTGCAGATCACAGTGGCCGAAACGCTCGGCATGGAAGGTCGGCGGGGGGCGTATTACGATACAGCCGGCGCCCTGCGCGACATGGTGCAAAACCACATGTTCCAGTTGCTCTGCCTGATCGCCATGGAACCACCGGCGGCGTTGGATGCGCAGTCGATCCGTGACGAAAAAGTCAAGGTGTTGCGTGCGCTCGAGCCCTTGACGCGCAAGGAAGTCGCCGCCTCGACCGTGCGCGGGCAGTACGGGGTCGGGGAGCTGGACGGACAGGTGGTGAAAGGCTATCGCCAGGAGGAAGGCGTAGCGCCCAAATCGATGACCGAAACCTATGTCGCGCTGCGCCTCAAAATCGACAACTGGCGCTGGGCCGGCGTGCCGTTCTTCTTGCGTACCGGGAAACGGTTGCGCAAACGGGTCTCGGAGATCGCGGTAGCGTTCAAGCAACCGCCGCTCCTCCTCTTTCGGCAATTGGTGAACCATGAAGAAGATGTGATCCCGGGCCCCAAGTCGAACGTCTTGGTGTTGCGCATCCAACCCGATGAGGGGATCAGCTTATCCTTCGCCTGTAAACGGCCGGGGATGAAGATCGAGCTGGAAGAGGTCTATATGGACTTTTTCTACCGCACCTTCCAACAACGTTCGCCCGAGGCCTACGAACGCCTCTTGCTCGATGCGCTGCGGGGGGACGCCTCCCTCTTCACGCGCTCGGATGAAGTCGAGTACGCCTGGCGGTTTATCTCCTCGATTCTCGACGGCTGGGCGGCGTTGCCTCCCCCGTCGTTTCCCAACTACTACCCCTTTACCGACGGGCCGGAAGAAGCCGCGCGTTTGCTAGAAGGCACGCAGGCGCGGTGGCGCCCGTTGAGCAGTATGTAGCTCACGGGCGAGAGGAGCAGACTCGGAGCAATCCAGTAGACTCTACCGCTGTGGTTTGTCCGACTGCGCATCGGATCTCATTGTTCTGCCGATCCCGGCTCTGTGTGGATATCGCGCGGGATGATATGGAGATCTTGTCTGCGGAGTTCGACCAAGAGCCGTTCCTGACGCTCAAGCGAGAGGCGATGGTACACGTAAGCCGGTAGGGTCAATTCCAGATCATATGCGTTCCCGCTGTGATCGACTCGAAGGTGGAGCGTATATGTTTCCGTCTGTATCTGTTTGCCGACGATTGTGCACCAGAGGAGGTTCTCCCGCTTCCGTTCGGCCAAACGATCCGGGCGCACGATCATGATTTGTGTCGGACGGATACAGAGGTAGACTGGCGAACCGCGCGCAAACGGTCTGGGAGGGGCAGCGATCCGGTGCCCTTGCCAGGAGAGCCAAAGGGTGTGCTCTTCAACTTGTGCAACTACCGCCGGCAGAATGTTCCTCGTGCCGACGAGTTCAGCAACGCGCAAGGTTGCCGGGTGAAAGAACACCTCCTCGCGCGTCCCCTGCTGGATGACACGCCCCTTGTCGTACACAACCACGTGCTGACCGAGCGTGAAGACATCGGCCAGGTCATGGGTTACCAGCAACATGGTGATTCCCCAGCGTTTTTGCACCTGCGCGAGTTCTTGACGCAAGACCCCGCGCAAGAGCACATCGAGCGCAGCGAACGGCTCGTCGAGCAGCAGTACCCGTGGCTGCACGGCTAACGCACGGGCGAGGGCAACGCGTTGCTGCTGGCCGCCGGACAGTTCACGCGGACGGCGATGTTCCAGGCCGCGAAGCGCAAAAACTTCGACCAACTCGGCCACCCGTCGGTTCCGTTCATCCCGAGGAATGCCCTTGAGGCCGAACCCGATATTTTCGCTGGTCGTCAGGTGCGGGAAGAGCGCATAGTGTTGCGGTACGTACCCGACACGCCGTACTTGCGGTGGCAGGTCGATATGTTTCTCGCTGTCATAGACGGTCTGACCATCGATGATGATGCGGCCAGCCTCCGGACGCAGAGTGCCGGCGATCGCCTGCAAGGTGAGACTTTTCCCAGAACCCGACGGGCCAAAGAGCACGACCAACTCGTGCTCGGCAGCAAAGGCGACGTCCAGGTGGAACCCGCCAAAACGTTTTTGGATTGTGACGTCGAGCATCGGCGAGACAGAAACTGGGCGGGAGAAGATCAGAGCGGGTGTTCGAGACGGCGCACTCCCCACAACGCAAGAAAAGAGAGGACCGTCATCAGCAGCACCATCAGATTGGCGAGCGCATATTCGCGGGCCTGGACCGCATCGTAAATCGCCAGTGGAAGCGTCTGCGTACGACCAGGAATGCTGCCGGCGACCATCAACGTGGCACCGAATTCCCCCAATGCCCGTGCCGACCCCAAGGTAAAGCCGGCGAGAATCCCACGTCGCGCCAGGGGCAAGGTGACGCGCCAGAACACTCCGAGTTCTGAGGAGCCCAGAGTGCGGGCTACCCGCTCCAGGGCTGGATCGACACCGGCGATGGCCGCTTTTGCCGCGATGACCATCAGCGGCAACCCGACCACTGCCGACGCAATCGCCGCCGCTCGCCAGGTAAATAACACCTGGATCCCAAACCATTCGACGAGCAGACTCCCGCGCCCCAGCGCCAGCAGCAAATAGTACCCGATGACACTCGGTGGGAGCACCAGCGGGAGATTGATGACCGATTCCAGGATAGTCTGCCCAGGGAAACGGACCCGCGCCAAAAATAAGGCGAGGGGGAGTCCCACCACGACGATCAACAAGCTTGCGACCACCGTTACCTGAATGGACAAGACGACCGGATGCCAGCTCATTGGACAGGTTCCTCCCCAGGCAAGACAAAGCCGTATTTGCGCATCACCGCGCGGCCGGTCGGTCCGTTGATGAAGGCGGCGAACTGCCGCGCCTCCTGCTCGTGAGGCGTACCTTTGATCACCGCCAATGCCTGATCGATCGGCTGATGCGACGTTTCTGGGATCAGCACCCAGTGTCCTCCTGTTTGGACACTGAGCGACAACGCGACAATAGCGACATCGACATTCCCTGTTTCGGCGTACATCAAGGTCTGTCGCACGTTCTCACCGAGCACGAGCTTCGGCTGCACGGTCTCCCAAATGCCAGCGGCCTGGAGCGCCTCGCGCGCAGCGATCCCATAGGGAGCGTGCTGAGGGTTGGCGATGGCCACCCGTTTCACCTCAGGCCGGGCTACATCTTCGAGTCGCTGGAACCGAAGCGGACTCTCGGTGCGGGTCCACAAGGTAATCCGGCCACGGGCGTAGCGCGCCTTGGTGTCAGGAAGGATCAACCCCTGTCGTTCCAACTCGTCGACAAACGCGACGTTGGCGGCGGCAAAGAGATCCACTGGTGCTCCTTGCTCAATCTGTTGAGCCAACTGGCCGCTGGAGCCGAAGTTGAAGACCACCCTCGTTCCCGTTTCTCGTTCGAAGAGGGTGCCGAGTTCCTGGAACGCAAACGTCAGGTCAGCCGCCGCCGAGACCGTGAGGGACACTGGTTGCCGGGGAGTCTCTTGCGCGTGTCCTGGCCACAGCGTTCTCGCTCCTGCGAGCAGAAGGAAAAGCACGGAGGACCACAGGCGGGAGTATGCACTGGTCCAGCGATGAGCGCGTGAGATCACGATGACCTCCTGAGGTATCGATTGGCGACTCGGCTTGTCAACGCTTCTGAATTTGTTTCTTCACCCTCGCCCCCTGTTGTTTCTGAGGAACCAGTCGGGTCGCTAGGCGTTCAAGCCAGCGCAACGTGCTTTCTGCTGCCGTGAGCTTCGACTCCATCACGAACGATTCAAAGCTGTGGGGGGCGAGTGCGCGCATACTGGTCTTCTGACGTTCCAGATAGGCTTGACAAATCTCGATCTGAGCATCGACCAACGCTCTTGCCTGCGCGGTACCGAGCTGCTGGGCAAAATAGAGCTTGAGAAGAAAATCCAATCGTACCTCGCGGAGACGCGCGACCGGTCGCTGGACCCACTCGAGAAAAAGCGCTTCAGCCTCCCCCGCCAGCGAAAACACCGTGCGTGGGGGCCGTGCCCCGACCGTCTCTCGCTTCCCCACAATCAGCCCGTGCTCCTGGAGGTCTTTGAGAAAAGTGTAGATCGTGCTCATATCTGCCGGTGCGACCTGTCCGAGGTCTGCTTCCGGCTTGAAATGCTGGGCAATCTCGTAGCCGTGCATCGGGTGCTCGCGCAGCAGACCGAGAATGGCGTAAGCCGTAGGAGTCAGGTCAACGTGTACCGGTGCCATATATATTGAACGAATATTCGGTAACCGAGTATTATGCCGTCCGCGGAGAAACGTCAAGCGAGGAGGCTCGCTGCCGAGCTGAGCGCACGCAATCAATTGCCTGGCACGGTCAAGGAAGTCACTCTCGGCAAGATCATGGCGGCCAGAAAAGCGGTACGTCAAAAACTCGGGTTCGAATTGACAAGCACTGACCGAGGAAGCTACAAAGGGGCATCGCTGGAACCGAGAGAGGGTAAAGTAACAGGGGAGACTTTGACGCGGGGCCACTTGCCCTGGATGGTAAGAATGCCGACAGGAGTCGATACGCTTCAGGAGAGGTTGCCTCGCGGAGCTTCCTTCCCCGTGGAGCTACCTGCAGTCACGCCGCCTGGGGCAGCGGAGCTCCCAATTTGAGAGGTGCATCCTTGACACAATACGTCCTTGCCGGTGATATCGGCGGCACGAAAACCGTGCTGGCG
Organism: Candidatus Binatia bacterium; assembly: GCA_025057295.1. Taxonomy (GTDB): domain Bacteria; phylum Desulfobacterota; class Binatia; order Bin18; family Bin18; genus JANWXO01. The sequence goes on from JANWXO010000079.1 coordinate 9,744, forward strand.
CTGTATGCGGTCGAGCCACCGCGACGGATGTCGCTGGTGCGCGAGGCTGTCTTTGCCAGCCAGCGATATGGTGGGCTGGCAGAAGTGATACGCGAGTTCCTCGCTGTCGGCACGGAGCAGGTCGCGGCGGGTGCGTTCGGCATCGCCGGTCCGGTACGGAATGGGGTGGTGGTGACCACCAACCTGCCCTGGCGTGTGGAGGCCGCCCACTTGGCCCAGGTCATGGGAGGTGCACGGGTGCGGTTGTTGAACGATCTGGAAGCGACTGCCTATGGCGCCCTCTTTCTTTCCCCGCAGGAGATCCTCACCCTCAATGCCGGCAAACCCCAACAGGGCAACCGTGCGGTGATCGCCGCCGGGACTGGCCTTGGGCAGGCGTTTCTCTTCTGGGACGGCACGCGCTATTGGCCTGCCGCCACCGAAGGGGGGCACGCCGATTTCGCTCCGCGCGACGAGAAAGAAGCCGAGCTGCTGCGGTTTCTGCGCGAGGAGTATGCCCATGTCTCCTACGAACGGGTCCTCTCCGGCCCTGGCCTGGTCAATATCTTTCGTTTTCTCACCGAGGCGTTGGGAAAGCCGGTCAGCCCGGCGGTGCAAGACCGACTGCGCAGCGAGGATCCTGCCGCGGTGATCGGAGAGGCGGGCGTGGCGGGTACGTGCGCTACGTGTGCCGAGGCGGTCGAGATGTTTCTCGGCTTCTACGGCGCCCAGGCAGGGAATTTGGCGCTCACCGTCATGGGGGTGGCAGGGGTCTATGTCGGCGGCGGTATCATTGTCAAGCTGTTGCCGAAGGTGACGGCAGGCACGTTCATGCGTGCCTTTCTGGCGAAGGGTCGTTTCACCGACTTCATGGCCGATATCCCGGTTTATGTCCTGCTCAATCCCAAGACGTCTCAGATCGGTGCTGCCCATGTCGCCTGCGAGTTGCTCGCCTAGGCGGCTCTGGTTCTTCTCTGTGACAACGACCTGGTATGAACACACGCACGGCAGAGTGGATGCGCTTGGACGAGGAGGCCCGCGGAGTGGCTCCCTGGAAGCGTTGGGGACCGTACGTGAGCGAACGCTCGTGGGGGACGGTACGGGAAGACTACAGCCTGTGGGGCACGGCGTGGGAGTTTTTCCCCCATGACCACGCGCGTTCGCGCGCCTACCGCTGGGGAGAAGACGGACTCGCGGGTTTCTGCGATCGCTATCAGTTGCTCGTCTTTGCCCTGGCCCTGTGGAACGGGCGTGACCCTATCCTCAAGGAGCGCTTGTTTGGCTTGGTGCCGTCCGAAGGCAACCACGGCGAGGACGTCAAAGAGTACTATTTCTATCTCGACGCCACGCCGACCCACTCCTACATGAAGTATCTGTACAAATACCCCCAGGCGGCCTATCCGTATGTCCAGCTCATCGAAGAGAACCGCCGTCGGCAGGGTACCGCCGCACCGGAATACGAGCTGCTCGACACCGGTATTTTCGACGACGATCGCTACTTCGACGTCTTCGTCGAGTACGCCAAGGCTGCACCTGAGGATATCTGCGTCCGTATCGAGGCCTGGAACCGCGGCCCGGAGGATGCCCCGCTCCATATCATCCCTCACCTGTGGTTTCGCAATACCTGGGGCTGGGGCCCCGAACCGCTGCCGGAGCCGCAGATTCGCCTCGGATCGACCACCGAAGGAATTCTCTGTCTCATCGCCGATGAGAGGGACAGTGACCCTTTACGAGGACAGATCCTGGGTGAGTACCGGCTCGGGACGTACTACCTGTACGGACAACCAGGGGCACGGCCGCTGTTCACCAATAACGAGACGCATGCCGAGCGAGTATGGGGAGCCGGAGCGCGCAGCCGCAGTCCCTATGTGAAAGACGCCTTTCACCGCTTCATCATCCAGGGCGAACCGTGCGTGAATCCGGCGCAAGTCGGTACCAAAGCCTGTCTCCACTATGCTGCTCTCCGGGTGCCGGCGGGCGGCTCGGTCGTCGTGCGCCTGCGGCTGTGTAACACCCCACTCGCCCGACCGCTAGATGCGGTCGATTCGATCGTGGCGACCCGCAAGGCGGAGGCGGATGAGTTTTACGCCACCATCCATCCCCCCCAGGCGACAGAAGAGGAAAAACAGATTCAGCGCCAGGCGTTCGCTGGTATGTTGTGGAACAAACAGATCTACCTGTGGAACGTGCACACTTGGCTGGATGGGGATGATCCGCACTTTCCCCCACCGGCTTCGCGCCGCCGCATCCGCAACCTGCACTGGCAGCATCTCAACTCCATGCGCATTCTCTCGATGCCGGATAAGTGGGAATATCCCTGGTTCGCCGCCTGGGATCTGGCCTTCCACGCGGTGACCCTCGCCCTCGTCGATCCCGCGTTTGCCAAGGAACAGCTCTGGTTGCTGCTGTTCGAGCAGTTTCAACATCCCAACGGGCAGATCCCTGCCTACGAGTGGGAATTTTCCGACCTCAACCCGCCGGTCCATGCCTGGGCGGTGTGGCGCGTCTACAATATGGACCGCATCCGCTCCGGCAAAGCCGATCGGCAGTTCTTGGAGCGGTGTTTTCACAAGTTGCTCCTCAACTTCACCTGGTGGGTGAACCGGGTGGATAGCGAGGGGAACAACGTCTTCGAAGGTGGCTTCCTGGGGCTCGACAATATTACGGTGATCGACCGGAGCAGCGATCTGGGCAACGGGGCGCGTCTCAAACAATCGGACGCCACCGGCTGGATGGGGATGTTCTGCCTCAACCTCATGCGGATCGCCCTCGAACTCGCGAAGGAAAACAAGGCCTATGAAGCCCTGGCGATCAAGTTCTTCGAGCACTACGTCTATATCGGCGCCGCCATGAAGATGATGGGAAGCCGCAACTACCAGTTGTGGGACGAGGAGGATGGGTTTTTCTACGACGTTTTGGAGTACCCGAACGGTGAGTTCCATACCTTTCGCGTGCGCTCGCTCGTCGGCATCATCCCCTTGTACGCAGTGGAACGTCTGGAAGAGAGTTGGATCGCCCCGTTCAGCGAGTTCCGCGCCAATCTGCACTGGTTTCTGCGCAACCGCCAGCACCTGGTGCAACGCTGTGTCACCACGGTCGAGCGCGAAGGGGAACGGGTGCACGTCCTGGCGGTGATGAACCCGGAGCAGATGCGTCGCTTGCTCGCGCGTGTGTGGGACCCTAACGAATTTCGCTCCCCTTATGGCTTGCGCAGTTTGTCGAAATATCACCATGCACACCCGTTTGTCTTCGGCCAACACGCGATCTGTTACGAGCCGGGCGAATCGACCGCCATGCTCAAAGGGGGCAACTCGAACTGGCGCGGACCGGTGTGGTTTCCCACCACCTTCATGCTGATCGAGTCGCTACGCAAGCTGCGCAAAGCCTATGGAGACGGTTTTACCATCCCGGATCCAACGAGTGTCGAGGGAGCC
>JANWXO010000007.1 GCA_025057295.1 Candidatus Binatia bacterium
TGAAGAGCATTGAGCGCAGCCTTGGATTTGCCCGCGAAGGAGCCGTTGGCTTGCTCGATGGGTGGGGTGCGGTCTTGCTGTGGGACTACCATACCCGCGGGCAACCAGGGGCTCTGACAACCCTGGTGCGCTATAACCTGGAAGACGTTATTCGCCTCCCCGCACTACTCGCAGTCGTTTACAACACGCACGCGCAGCACTTGCCTTTTCCCGTGCCTCCCGTCACTCCTCTCCCTGTTCCTGCGATTCCGTTCGAGTATGACGAGGCTCTGATCCACCGGATTTTAGTCGAAACCGGCCGCTGGCCGCCGAAGGAAGCGGTACGCCCTTCCCCGTCCACCCTTGGAAGATCTCCGTAGACCGGTTCCTTTGGGTTGTCGGGCTGCGAGGACGCGAGCACGCATCCCTACAGCGTTCCGTTCCTGCCCAGAGCTACGATAACAGGTTGCCATCCCGGCGTGTGTAAGCCTGACTGTCCGCGGCGACCTCGACGCGATTGCCTTCGCGTCCGTCGCTCACGAGGATCGCAGAGGAAGAGGTGTCGAACACATTTTCTGTGAACCGCGCGGCAACCACGTTTTGCGTCGGGCGGCTGCCCTCCGGCCCGCCCGCTCCCTGGGCCAGCACCGCAGGCACCACACCGGTAAAGAGGTTGTGCACGATCTCCGCGCGAACCGTATTGCCGCGGGTCTCGATCCCTTCTCCCCCCAGAGCGCCGACGAGACGGATGGCGTGCTGAGCGATCTCGGCAAAACGGTTCCGTATCAGGACGACATCGCAGGTATTGCCGTGCGCTTCTCCCACTGCGCCCTGCACCAGGACTCCACACGGACTCCCCGTGATCTCGTTTCCTGTCACCAGTGCATGGCAAGAGGCGTGTGCCGGCACCCGCGCCGCCAAGGGCACAGCAGCCAGCAGGTGAATGCCAAACTGTTTGTTATCTCGCAGGGTATTGTCGGCGATCACGAGACGCTGACGGTTGTGCGACGGCCCGAAGGACGAGGAGAACAGCAGTCCTGCGCGCTCGCTGGCTACGATCGTGTTGCGCAGCACGGTTGCCTCGCAAGCGACTTCGTCGGCCTCCGTGAAGAAGCAAACGAGGGCGATCCCATCGGCAAAACAGTCCTGCAGGGTGTTGTCGGTGATCCACAGCCGGTTCCGCCGTCCGTGCCGTGCCTCGGCAAAGATGTGGTGTCCCTGGCGTGCGCCGCTCCCGCGGGGAAGGGAAGGGGAGAATCGTTGGCGTCCATTGTCGCGGAACACACAAGCAGTGATGGCAGCCTCTTCCACCCCGCCGAGAAACACTCCGTGAGCACCGTGGTGCGTAATCACGCAGTTCTGTATCCGCACCGAGGCACCAGGGAGCGCTCCGAGACCATGCCCCCCTCCGTTCGTCAGCGTGACGTTCGCTATGCTGCTGTCCTCTCCGAGGACGAGCACCGCCGAGTCGGGACGGATAGGATTGAAAGAGGGGGCAGACCAGCCTTCCCCGTCGATAATACACCGTTCCCTGTCTCCCCCTTCGATGGCAACCCCTGGAGGAACGCGGAGGGGGAGCAGCTCGCCTGTCCGCTGGGGAGAGTAGTGCCCAGGCCCGAGCAGGATGAGATCGCCCGCCCGCGCGCGGCTGAGCGCTTGGGTCAGTGAAGAGACAACGGCGCGGGGCTCGCCTGCGTGTACCGTAATAACGCTCATTGGTTGGTTCCTCAGTTAGGTGGGTGCGCGCACTCTCGCGAAAAAAAGGCCCGAATGGAGCATTCGGGCCAGGGCTCAAGACGACGGGGTTCCCACAACCCGAGCGTCTCTATGCGTGTAGCAGCCTAGCGAAGTCTTTTGGAAGGGTCAATACCTGTAGCCTCACAGAGAGAGTGTCACCGACATATTCGGAACAGTGTTTGCAAAAAAGTAAAACGGTCTGTTAGTTTTCCCCCTTGTATTTTGGCAACACCATTTTAAGATTTTGAACCACCTACCATAAAAGGAGTTTTTTTCAAAAAAACTTTTCCCAAATGCTATTTGCTCTTGACGGCGGATGAGCAGATTGCTACATTTATGCGGCATATGAGTTCCGCCTAGGGCTCTGAGACGAGTATGAGGGGTTCCCCGCTATATCCACAGGCGTACGGGAGCAGAACGGAGAGAGGGGTGGCTGACGAAGCGATCCTCGATCAGTCCGGAAGCCCCGGCGCTTGAATAACCAGGAGGTCACTATGGCAGCTGCGAAGAAGCCTGCGGCGAAGAAGCCTGCGGCGAAAAAAGCGCCCGCAAAGAAGAAGTAGTTGGTGGTTCTGTTTCTTTGACGTCTGATTCTTACTGTTGGCTGTCCTTAGGCGGAAAACTCAGACGGAAGGCCCTGGCCTCAGGGCCTTCCTTTTTTGTCTGCCACGAGCTATGTGCCTCCGTGGGGCGACAGCGGATTGTCTCTCAGGAGCAAGTCTCCTTTTTCCCCGCAAAGATGGAGTACCCCCGGACGAGGGAGCACATCATGGCAGATGATTCCTCAGACAAAATCCCACAGATTCAGATCTCCAGTGCGTACCCAGGCGAGTGGTATATGGTGGAAATCGACGGTGGGGATGGGGCATTATCGCTCGAGCTGCGGCGTCCCATCGGCGAGGAAGACTCCGACCTCTTCCACCTCCGCCTTGTCAGCCCGTTGCGTCCCTTTGACGTGCACACCAACCGCCCTGGTGGGTCTCCCCATGTGCACGAGGGAGTCGAAACCGCCCAGCTGACCTTTCGCGGACCGCGGACAGTGTGGCCAGATTTTGTCCGCTGTATTCAGGCGCTGGCCAGTGTCTTCGACACCTTGTCGACCGCACCGCTCGACCGTGAGAAGGTACGGGAACACTTCTTCCGCAAGAAGTAACAGGTGTTCGTGTCTTCTCGTTGTCCTGCTGCGGTTGCGGTTCCAGCTACTCTACTGCGTACCCCCGTTGGGCACGGACCACCAAGTTGTGGTGTGGGGTTTCCACGCGGATAGAACGGTATCCGTCCTTACTGCTCGATGAGGCGTAGCCGAGACTGTATTGCAGGCGCAACTCGCGCGAGATCGTCTGGATTGCGGTTTCCAAAACGGCCTGGCTGCCAACGACGTCCCTGGTATTGAGCAGAAAATGCTTGGCGCCCGTTTCGTCACTGATCGTCTGCAACGTGCGCGTATCGACGCGGTCATCTGCTCCACCGCCGAGCAGAATGGCCCCGAAGGGGCCGCCAATCGTCACCCCACTCCCGACGGTGGGGAATCCCTGTGGGTTGCCGATGCCGATAGTGTAGATCAATACCCCGGAACGACGTGCGACCTCGAGGGTTTGGCGCAAGGACGAGAGACTGGCGGTATCCATCCCGTCAGAGAGCACCACGAGCGCCCTTTTCTGGTGGCGGCCTCGTTTGACACGGCGCACCCCATCGAGGATGGCGTCGTAGAGGGCGGTCCCACCCGCCGGCCGCAACAAAGAGATCGCCTGCGTCAGCAGAACCCGGCTGTCGGTGAAGTCTTGGAGCAAAACCGGCTGCACGTTAAATTCTTCGATGAACACCTCATCCCCGGGTTTGATCGAGTCGACGAACCGGCGCAGCGCCTGCCGCGCACGCTCGATCTTGTCGCGCATGCTCCCGCTGGTATCTACGACCAGCCCGAGGCTGACCGGCTCGTTTTCTCCGATATTGAAATAGGTAATCTCCTGGCGTACCCCGTCTTCATAGAGAACAAAATCCTCGCGCCGCAGTCCAGGAATGTACCCCCCACTGGGATCCGTGACCGTGACCGTCACGAGCTGTGTGGGGCGTGCCGTCTGCGGTTGGGAACGTGGGGGCGGAATCGCTGCCTGTTGGCGCGGGAGTTCGAGCGAGCGCTGTTGGGGTTGGACCGGAATCTCCAACACTTGCTTCCCTGAGGGGATCGATGTTTGCGGGGCTGAAGGGAGCGACTGTGGTTGGGCAGGAGTAGGTCGTGGGCCCTGCCACCCATCCGACTGGTACGGGCCGCCTTGGGCGGAGGTCTTCGACACGGCGAGCAGAAAGAGGAGCACGAATGCTAGGCCACCAGCGCGCAACAATGAGCACATGGGAAAGTCCTCCTCTGGTCTGACCTTAAACCCTTCTCGGTCACCGAACAAGAGGGCAGGGGAAAGCGCATGGCCGACCTTGACCGGCAGGAGGCGGCTCTCTATGACGGGTCGGAAGGAGTGAAGGGAGTATGATTATTCCTCATCACGGCGTCACCCCCCAGATCAGCGAGACAGCCTACATCCAGCAGAGCGCCTACATCATCGGTGATGTGCACATCGGAGCGGAGTCGAGTGTCTGGTTCAATGCGGTGGTGCGCGGTGACGTGTGTTACGTGCGCATTGGCGCACGTGTGAATATTCAAGACAACGCCACCGTGCATGTCTTCAGCGGTGGCATCCCGACCCTCATCGGCGACGGCGTGTCGATCGCTCATAATGTCGTTCTCCATGCGTGCACGATTCACGCCTTTACGCTTGTCGGCATCGGTGCCATCGTACTGGATGGGGCCGAGATCGGGGAAGAGTGTTTGATCGGTGCCGGCGCTGTCGTCGCTCCGCGCACCCGCATCCCTCCGCGCTCGCTCGTGTTTGGCAATCCAGCAGCTGTGGTGCGCCCCTTGAAAAGCGAGGAGGTCGCCATGTTGCACCGCACCGCTGAGAACTACGTCCGCTTCGCCCGAGAGTATATCGCGCAAGGCATTCGCTAGCAGTTTCCCGTGGACCAGCTCCCGACTGACAGGAGCGTGGCAACCTCTCCTCTTCTGCTTGCTTCGGCAGCACGCGCGGCGATAGAATCTTTTATGTTGTTGCTCATGGGAAAAAAGATGACCACGGCGAGAAGCTCTCTCACCCCCGCAGCCCGCCAGGCTCCTCTGCATCCATCCCGGCAGCGGACCGGAGGAGGGCGGCGCGCCTCCGTTCGTCTGCTGCGCCATGTACTGGATATCACCACGCAACTGCTCGCCGCTCGCGATTTCACTGTCAGTGTCTCTGGTGTGCTCGCCGAGCTCGGGGACGCGGTGGCGGCAGACCGGGTGTACATCTTTGAGCATCACCTCCATCCTGAGACCGGGGCGAAAGTGTTCACGCAACGGTATGAGTGGGTGCGCTCCGGTCTCGACATCGAGATGAACAATCCGCTGATGAAAGAGGGAGCCTATAATACCCGCTGGTATGAAACCCTCCTCGCTGGCATGCCGATCGGGGGGCCGGTCAGGCGCTTCCCCAAAACCGAGCGGTATTTCCTCAACCCCCATAGTGTCCAGTCTCTGTTCACCGCCCCCATCTCTGTGTCCGGAACGTTCTGGGGAGTGCTCGGCTGTGAGGATTGCCACAGCGCGCGTCAATGGTCGGAGGACCAACGGAACGCCATAGTGGCCGTCGCGACAGCAATCGGTGCTTCTCTCGAACGTCAGCAGGCAGAAGAAGCGCTGCGACAGAGCGAAGACCGTTTTCGCGCCTTCAGTGACCCGGCCTGTGATCTGGTCTTGGCGTTGGACCCCGACGGCTCGGTCCGTCAGGAGAGTGCGTGGCTGGAAAGCTGTTTCGGCTACGCACCGGGGGAGTTCGTGGGGAGAAACCTGTTTCCCTATCTCCATCCCCATGACGTGGCAGCGTTCCGTGCTGCGTGGGCAGATTTTGTCCAGCATCCTGGGTCTCCTGGACCGGTGGAGTTTCGCCTGCGGCATCAGAGCGGTGCCTGGCATGTGCTCGAAGGGGTCGGGGTCGCACTACGTGGCGAGACTGTCTCCCCACGGCTGCTGCTGCGCGTTCGAGATATCACCCAACGCCGACAGGCCGAAGAGGCGTTACGCGAGTCAGAAGAACGGTATCGTGACCTGGTCGAAAACATCAACGATATTCTCTACGTCCAGGATGAACACGGAGTGATCACGTACATTAGTCCGATCGTCGAGCCGCTGAGCGGCTATGCTCCGGCCGAGATTGTCGGGCGTCCCTTCACCGAGTTTATTTACCCCGATGATCTAGCGATGCTGCTGGAGAGTGCGCAACGGACCCGTGCCGGTCTGCTGGAGCCGAGCGAGTTCCGCGTATGGACCAAAGGGGGAGAGGTGCGCTGGGTACGGAGTTCGAGCCGCCCGGTGTGGCGGGGGAATCGGCTCGTCGGCCTGCAGGGCGTGATCACGGATATCACCGACCGCAAGCTGGCGGAATTCCGCACGCAAGCCCTGCTCGAGATCGCCAGGGATGTCAGCGGCACCTTGGATCTGCACGAGCTGCTGGACAAGGTGCAACGGCGCACGGCCGCGGTGCTCCCCTGCGATATCGTCGCGACCTTTTACTGGGACGGAGACAAAGAGGCATTTTGCCTCATCTCACACTATGGGGTCCCCGATTCTCTCCTGCCAGAGGCCACCGCCTTGGTTTTTCCCCCCGACCAACCGTTTGGCGGTCGGCTCGTAGGTGGGGAGAGTGTGGTGATTAATGATATCACCCAGCAACCCTGGTTTCCTCCTGAATTTCTTGCCCATTTCCAGATCGCCGCTCTGATAGCGGTACCGTTGCACGTCCACGAGCGTCACCTGGGGGCGCTGGTTGCCGCCTTGACAACCCCTGGACGGGGCTTCGACGCCTATCAGGTCGAGCTGTGCCGCGGCATCGCTCAGCAGCTAGCGGTTGGGCTCGAGGCGGTTGAGCTGTACCGCCAACAACAAGAAGAAGCGACGATCTCTTCTGTCCTGGCGCGGGTGAGCCAAGAGCTGATCGCCTCCCTCAACACACCGACCATTCTTCCCCGCCTTTGTTCCCTCGCTGCCGATGCACTAGGGGAACCCGACAGTTGTACGTTGCTCTGGCAGGCAAAAGGCGACTGCTATATCCCGGTCGCGAGTTGGGGACTGGCGCCGGACCAGCAGGAGACGCTGCACGCGCTGCAGATTCCCCGCGCCGCTATTGGAGACCTGCTTGCTGCTCTGCACGCAGACGAAGTCGTTGCGCTCGATGTGTCCTCGACCACCGGGAAGGTACTCGCAGCGCTATTAGAGAAATTGGGGGTGCACGCGAGCCTCTTTCTGAGTCTGCGACAGGGGCAGCAGCTGATCGGCTTCCTTTCCTGGAGTCTCCGTCCTCAGCGGCACTTCACGCCCCGTCATCGCCGTCTCGCTCGAGGGATCTCGCAAATCGCTTCCCTGGTGTTGGCCCATGCCAACTTGTTTAACGAGCTGCAGCGAGCCAACCGGATCAAAGATGACTTCGTCAGCACCATGTCTCACGAGCTCCGCACGCCGTTGAATATCATCATTGGCTATAGTGGCTTGCTGCTCGAGGAGACGTTCGGTCCGCTGGTCCCGTTGCAGGCCGATATTCTCCGCCGTGTGGACAAAGCTGCCCGTGAACTCCTCGATCTCGTCAGCGCCACCCTCGATTTGAGCCGCTTGCAGAATCAACGGGTCCCGCTGATCCGCTCTGCAGTGGATGTGGCGGAGCTGCTGACGGAGCTGGAGAGCGAGAGCCGATCGTTGCACCAGAAGTCGGCCGTGCAGCTGCTCTGGCATGTTCCTGCGGCACTCCCCATCCTCGAGACGGATCGCCTCAAGCTCAAAATGGTGCTGAAAAACTTGGTGATGAATGCGTTGAAGTTTACGGAGAAAGGCTTTGTCACCGTTTCTGCATCGGCACGGGAAGAGGGGATGGAATTCTGCGTGAGGGATACGGGGATCGGGATCCCACGGGAAGCGCTGCCTTTCATCTTTGAACCGTTTCGCCAAATCGAGAGTATTCCGGGCCGTCGTTATGGCGGGGTGGGATTGGGGCTCTATATCGTGCAACAACTGCTGCGACTGCTCGGAGGAACTGTCGGAGTCGAGAGCGAGGTCGGGAAGGGTTCCTGTTTCCGCGTCTGGATTCCCCTGCACGCGCCGCCATAACCGGCAGGACTGCGCAACCGCCAAGCTGCGGCTTGTGACAAGCGATCTGGGAAAAGGTTCCTGAGGTACCCCGGTGCCAGCACTGTTCTCCAGTGTCGCCGTTCTGGCACGACGGATGATTCTCTGGCACAATCCTGCCCATGCCACCACTCGATGTTCCGCCCTCGCCGTTCATGCTCGTCGTCAGTCTCTTCCTCTTGGTGGTTGGTATAGGAATCGCTGGCTGTGTGCTGTTCCTCCTCGGCGCCGCTTTTCTGCACGCTTTCGGCGGGGTTTTTGAGCGTGCTGCGTTCCAGCGGTGTCGTCTTCGCTGTCACCGCGGCGATGCCCTCCTCGAACAAGGGGATTTTGCCCGGGCGGTCGAGCTGTTCGGCGCGGCGTTTTTCTTGCAGCCGATCCGGTACGACCCGACTTTGCTGTCCGACATCAGCAATTACCACACAGGTCTGCTGAGCCGTCTCTTGACGGTTGCCGATGAGATGGGAAAAGGGCGAGCCCGCTTGCCCTCTCTAGCCGACGTTGACCGCCTCCTGGCCGTGCGTTTCGATCTTCACCTCGACTGTTTCCGTGCGCGCAAGCGGGGGGATGAGGCCCGCCTGCACGACAGCCTGCAGCGTTTACGCGAGAATGAGCGGCAGGTCCGCCAGGCGGTCGCACGGCTCATCGAGGAAATCCGCACCTCCGAAGAGCGGGTGCTCTATCACTGATGAGCGATCCGCGCGGTGTCGGCGCGACCATCGCGGAAAAGGAGGGCAGTGATGTTTGACGTCGAGGCGGTACGAGCCGATTTTCCTGGGGCGACCCAGCAGGTTTATCTCAACGCGGCGGGGGTCGGATTACCACCCCGCTCTGCTGTGGCTGCGGTACAGCAGGCTGCCACCCTGCTCGGTCAAGGACCTGCCGCAATGGGCACGACGGCGTATTATCGTGCACTGGGCGATCCTGGCTCTGCGGCAAAGCGCGAAGCCGCGCGGCTGCTTCATGTCACCCCGGCGGAGATCGCGTTTGTCGACGACACCACCATGGGGCTCAATATTGCGTTGGCTGCTCTCCCGTTTGCGGCAGGCGAGAATCTGATCCTCTGCGATCTCGAGTATCCCCAAGTCGCCCTCAGTGCCCAGCACCTCCACCGGGACCTGGGGGTGGAAATCCGTGTTGTCCACCATCGCGACGGTCTTGTGACGGTCGATGATTATGCGGAGCTGATGGATCGCCGCACCCGCCTCCTGCTCGTCAGCTCTGTGCAGTGGATCAACGGCCTGCGTTTGGATCTCGCCGCCTTTTCCCAGTTGGCCGATGCGCACGACTGCTTCCTCGTCGTCGATGCGATCCAACAGCTGGGCGCCATCCCCCTCGACCTGTCGCAGCTGCGTGTGGATTTCCTGGCCGCTGGGGCGCAGAAGTGGCTCAATGCTCCTTTCGGGCTGGGCATCCTCTATGTGCGGCAGGAGACACAGGAGCGGGTGCGTCCAGGACTCGCCCACGGCCTCTTTGCCCTGGCCGAGCCCCCTGAAGGGTGGGTGCGATACCTGGGAGATCCCCACCTGACGCCGTTCTTGCCCTTGCCGCTCGCTCCAGATGCGCGACGCTTCGAGATCCACGGGATGCCGAAGAGTCTCGCTGCGGCCGGTTTGGCCGCTTCCTTGGCCTACGTGAACGGGCTCGATCAGCAGGCTGCGGCTGCCCACATTCTGGCTCTCGGCAGTTTCCTCATCGAGGAGTTGCACCGACGCGGTATTCCGGTGTGGACTCCGACTGCGCCGCACTTGCGTGCCGGGATCGTGACGTGCGCTCCGTTTGCCGATGCCGCCCGTGTCCACCGCCTTGTGCAGGCGTTGGAAACCCAACGTATTTATCCCTCGGTACGGTACTGCTCGGGAATTGGCGGTCTGCGCATCTCGATCCATTACTATACCAGCCGCGAGGATCTCGAGATGTTGTTGGCGGTCATGGATGACCTCATGCCGAGGCTGTAGAGGAGCGCAGTGTCTGCTCGCCGTATCCGAGCAGTATTTTTCGATGCCGCCGGTACTCTCTTGACCGTGCGCGGTTCGGTGGGCGAGATCTACGCCCAGCTGGCCCGCAGCTATGGCAAAGAGGCAACGGCAGCCCAGCTAGAAGAGCAATTTCGCCGCTGTTTCCCCTCTATGCCGGCACTGGCGTTTCCCGGCGCCGCGCCCGAGCGTATTCCTGAGCTGGAGCGGCAGTGGTGGCATGACCTCGTGCAGCAAATCTTCGCTCCGTTTGGTCCCTTCCCGGCATTTGCAGCCTACTTTGCTGCCCTGTTTACCCGCTTTGCCCACCCCGACTCCTGGCAGCTCTACGCCGATACGGAGGAGGCGCTGCATCAGCTCCGCCGGCGCGGGGTGTCGGTGGGGATCATCTCCAATTTCGACTCCCGTCTGTTCGGCATTCTAGAAGGACTGGGCATTGCTTCCTGTTTCGACACGGTCATCATTTCCACCCGTGCAGGGGCGGCAAAACCGAATCGGGAGATCTTTCTGCAGGCTCTTTCTGCTCTCGAGGTCCGGGCGGAGGAGGCGGTGCACGTCGGTGATAGCTACGACGCCGATGTCGTAGGCGCACGCGCTGCGGGCCTGCTGCCGGTCCTGCTCGAGCGGCATCCCCGGCGTGCGGCGGCGCGACACGACCCGACCATTGGCAGTCTCACCGAGCTGCCCGCGTTGTTGGATCTCTGGGCTTGACGTGTCTGAACCGGCCGGGGAATGGTGGTCAACCTTTGTGAGGCATAGGCGCGCCGACCGACGCCTCCTGTGCAGGAGTCCATGGATATTAGACGACCTCTTGCTCGCGCAAGGCGGCGATCTCTTCCCACGAATAGCCGGCTTCCAACAAAATCTCTTCGGTGTGTTGGCCGAGTTCCGGAGGAGGGGTCGTCGTCGTCAACGGGGTCTCGCTCAACGTCAGCGGCGTGCCGACGACGCGAATCCGGCCGAGCTGCGGATGGTCCATCTCGCTAATGTACCCGTTTACTAGAGCTTGCTCGTGGTTGAGAATGTCGCGGTACTCTTGGACCGGCGCGGCGAGAATATCGGCGCGGGTCAACAGCTCCATCCACTCTGCCGTTGTTTTTGTGGGAAAGACCTCATCGAGGATGCGTTCGATTTTGACCCCGCGAAAGTTGCGGATGACGTTATCGCTGCACTCCGGGTCTTCCAGAACGTGTTCAATCCCCATGATGCGACAGAAGTGCGGCCAGCGCTTGTCATCCACTCCGGCCAGGCAAATCCAGCCGTCCTGCGTGCGAAAGGCACCCCATACGCCTTGGAGGAACTGATGCCCGCGGCCAGCACGCCGGGTTTCTATCCCACTGATCGAGGTGAAATTGATCTCCATCGGTTGCAGGGCGATCACCGTGCCGTAGATGCAGGCATCGACCTTCTGTCCCTTGCCGGTTTTTTCGCGCGCGTACAGGGCAGCTAAAATGCCTGCCATGAGGGTGAGGGCACCGGCGTGATCGGCCACCAACGCCCCGCACGGCAGCGGACGGTCGTCCGGCATGCCGTTCTTGGCCATGATTCCCCCTGCGGCCTGGGCTAAGGTGTCGCGGCTAGGCCGCTGCATCCATGGCCCTTTCGGTCCCCAGGAGGACCCCATGGCATAGATTAAACGGGGGTTTCTGCGAGACAGTTCCTCGTAGCCGAACCCCAACCGGTCGAGGACTCCTGGACGGTAGTTGCTCAACAGGACGTCTGCGCGATCGAGCAGCCGATAGAGTACCTCTTTGCCTGCGGGCTTCTTGAGATCTAGGGTGATACTGCGCTTGCCCCGGTTCATGGCCAAAAAGTAGTGGCTAAAATCTCCGTTCTTGGCTTCGGGGCCGGCGATCAGTTTCACCAACATATAGCGACTCAAATCGCCAACGTCGCGCCTCTCGACTTTGATGACCTCTGCCCCCATATCGGCGAGGAAGAGGCCTGCATACGGTCCCTGGATTTCTTGCGCGATCTCGACGACTTTCACCCCTGCCAGTGGTCCGGGCATCGTGTTCCTCCCAACGCACAACCTTGTCCGCTTTTATGGCAGGCGACTGAGAGCGTCAAGGCAGGAGAAACCTCTACAAAAATCTCGGGCATCTGGGTATAAAGACAGCCACATTCGTATACAGGAGGGAACGATGCCCGGACGAGAAGCTTTACCGAAGGTCAGCAATTGGGGACGCTGGGGCAAGGATGACGAGAAGGGCACGGCCAACTTCATCACGCCCGAGGTGATCGTTGCCGCGGCCAAGTTGGTGAAAAAGGGGAAAGTGTTTTCCTGCTGCATCCCTATCGACCAGCGCGGCCCGGTTTTTCCGACTCGTACCCCAGCCCAACGCTTCATGGCCATCTTGAACGTTCCGGTCAAGGAGGTGGGGCTTGCTGGCGAGGCGATCGCCAATGACGACTACATCACCATGTATCTCCAGGGCTCGACCCAATGGGACAGCCTTGCTCACGTTGGCTATGGCGACAGATTTTATAATGATACGCCCACCAGCGCGGTGACTGCGCATGGCGGGGCGTCGCGTAACGACATCGGCAAGCTCTACCAGTCTTTTGTCACCCGCGGGGTCCTCCTCGATATGGTGCGGTATAAAGGCTGCGAACAGGACGGACACTTACCTGCCGACTACCCAATCACGGTCGAGGACCTCGAGGGCTGCTGTCAGGCACAGAAAGTTGAGGTTAGGAGCGGCGATGCCCTCTGTATCCGTACGGGATGGGTTCCTTATTGGTACACGCTGAAGACCGCGCAGGAAAAAGAGGCGTACTTTCATGCTCAGCCAGGAGTCTCGGTCTATACCGCTGAGTGGCTGTGGAAGAAAGAGATCTCTTGTATTGCCGTGGATAACATCGCCGTGGAACGGCTCCCGTCCGAGATCGACGGTGAGTTTATCCCCTTTCACCAGGTAGCGATCCGTGACATGGGGCTGTCACTGGGAGAGATCTTCTTTTTTGAAGAACTGGCAAAGGATTGCGCCGCCGACGGCGTGTACGAATTTTTGTGGGTCGCGCCCCCGCTCTACATTCCCCATGCGGTCGGCAGTCCCCTCAATCCGCTCGCGATCAAGTAAGCACAGAGCGGAGGCGAGGGAGGAACGTCCCTCGCCTCGTTGATCTGTGGGTGTGCGTGCCTCGGACAGGGGTGCTTACGCTTGCTGTCCGGCCATTCTCCGCAGCCGGGCGATGCGCTCCTCGAGGGGAGGATGGGTACTGAACAGCTGCATGAACGATCGACCCGAGAGGGGGTTCACGATAAAGAGATGTGCAGTTTGCGGTGAGGCATCTAACGGAATCCGTTCGACGGCCAGACTAAGCTTGCTCAAAGCCGAGGCCAAGCCCAAGGGATCTCCGGAAATGCGTGCGCCGGTGGCATCAGCTTCGTACTCGCGGGTGCGCGAGATCGCCATCTGAATGATCAGGGCGGCAATGGGTGCCAGGATCGACATGAGGATCAAGCCGATGACGCCGCCTCCACCTTCCCGTTCGTCGCGCTGCATCCCACCGAAGAAGGCCGCCCAACGGGCCATATCTGCGACCATCATGACGACACCAGCGAGGGTGGCCGCAATCGAACTGATCAGGATGTCACGGTTCTGCACATGCGCCAGCTCGTGCGCCAGCACGCCGGTGAGCTCTCGTTCGTTCATGAGGCGTAGGATCCCTTCGGTGACTGCCACCGCTGCATGCTGTGGATTCCGCCCGGTGGCGAAGGCATTGGGCGACTCCGACGGAATGATGTACAGCCGGGGCATAGGCATACGCGCCCGCACGGCCAGGTTGTGCACGATGCGATAGAGCATGGGAGCCTCCGCCTCGCTCACCTCGCGCGCACCGTACATGGCCAAAACAATTTTGTCCGAGAACCAGTAACTGCCGAGGTTCATGAGCGCGGCAAAGACAAAGGCGATCACGAGGCCTTGCGAACCGCCCAACCACTGTCCGATCGCCATGATCAGCCCGGTCAAAGCACCGAGTAAAAGGGTTGTCCGTAACATTGTCCTGCCCTCCATCAAGGTACCAGCAATACGGTAATGCTGCTCTCCTGCCCTGTCAACGCAAGTGCCAATCCCGCGCTGACCAATCATCACAAGAACTGGCCGATGAAAAGACTGACGATCAGCAGCACGCCATATTCGAGATGCAGCTTGACCGTATGCAGCAGAGCGCTGTTGATCGCTGCTACCTGGTCGGTGCTGAACGGGATTCGTACTGCCGGAAGGGCATGACGGAGCGTGAGAAACGTCAGCAGCACCGGCCACGGCGCATACCCGAGGAGGACGAGCAGTCCCGTGATCGCGAACGCACCATACACCAAAACGGCGAGTTCCCAATTGGCTGCCCACCGCCCGATCACCGTGGCCAGGGTGTGTTTCCCCCGAGCCTGATCGGATTCTAAGTCGCGAATATTGTTGGCCTGCAGGATAGCAGCGACCAAACACCCGACGGGCAGCGAAATAAGGAGGGGGGAGAGGGCAAAGGTCTCTCGCTGTACGTAGTAGGCACCGACCACGATGACCGGTCCCATGAAGACAAACACCGTTGCCTCGCCGAGCGCGATGTAGGCGAGGGACACCGGGTTGGCGGTGTAAAAGTATCCTGCCAGCACACTCACGATACCGAGTGCAAGGATTGGCCAGCCACAGAGGCTCACTAAAACCATGCCGCACAGACTGCCGAGAGCGAAGGTGGCGATCCCTCCCCAATAGACTTCGTCGGCGGTCAGCAGGCCGCGCTGAATCACCTGGCTCGGCCCGATGGTCTCCGGGGTATCGACCCCGTTGACGTAATCGTAGTAATCGTTGATCAAGTTCGTGCCGATGTGGATCAGCAGGGAGCCGACAAGGGCGAGCAGGAATCGCCCAAACGAGAATGGACCGTCGATGGCTCCCAACACCGAGCCGATGAGCACGGGGGTGACCGATGCCGTAAAGGAAAACGGCCGGGTGGCCTCGAACCAGATCTTGAGTTTGTTCGGTCCTGCCCCGGCTGTCAGGGTCTGCGCAGCACCCATACCTATACCTCCTGCCTCATTATTGGGGTTGGCGGAGAAAGGAGTCAAAGGGGGCGGTGATGAGTCGTTGCCGAGCGGTGCGGCACACGCTAAACCTCAACGCGGCAAGGAGGATAGAGCGTATGACCACCACACCCATCGGTCGCCTCGATCATATCGCCATCGCCGTCCGCAGCATCGACCAGGCACGGCCCTTCTTCGAAGGGGCACTCGGTGCACGGCTGCGGTATATCGCTACGGGTCGGGGTGGTGGTTTCCGTTACGCAGTCTTCGATCTCGCTGATCTCACCATCGAGCTCTTAGAGCCTATCGATCCTGCGGGCTTCGTGGCAACCTTTTTGGAGAAACGCGGGGAAGGAGTGCACCATATCACCTTGCAGGTGCCGGAGACCCAAGAAAAGGTCGCTGTCTTGGAGGGACAAGGGATACGGATCGTAGACAAGCACTACGAAAACTCGCGCCTGGTGGAGGCATTCATCTCGCCGAAGAGCGCCTGTGGCGTGCTCTTTCAACTCGCTGAAGCGCCACCGGCACTGAACAACGAGCCCTACTGGCAACGCGAAAACACATAATCATTCCCCGCGTGCCACTCTCCGGTGCGCAGGTAACGAATCGCTGCCAGTGCGGCAGTGGCACCGTCCCCGGCAGCGGTAATGAGCTGCCGGGCCGACTCGTGGCGCACATCGCCCGCCGCGAGGATCCCCGGGATCGCTGTGCGCATCCATAAGTCGGTCACGATCTGTCCTCGCTCGTTGAGCGGGACGAGGTGACGTAAAAACTCGGTGTTTGGTTTGAGCCCGATATAGATGAACACAGCGGCCACGTTCATGGAGGTTTGTTGTCCGGTCTTGACATCCTCGAGCAAGATGCGCTGCACACGCTCGTTCCCCTCGATCGCCCGCACCACCGTATTCCAGCGGAAGGTCAGTTTCTGAGTGGCACGCGCCCGTTCTTGTAAGAGCTGACAGGCGCGCAAGGTATCGCGGCGATGGATGACGGTGACGTGTGAGGCATACCGAGTTAGGAGTAGCGCTTCGTCCAGCGCTGCATCTCCCCCACCGATCACCGCGACCGGATGGTCCGAAAAGAACGCCCCGTCACAGGCGGCACAATGCGAGACGCCCTTGCCGAGAAATTCTTCTTCTCCAGGGATACCTAGGGTGGCAAACCTAGAGCCGCTCGCCACGATCAGCGCTTTTGTGCGGACCTCGCCGCTGTCTGTCTGCAGCACTTTTACCGTTTCCTCCAGATGCAGCGCCTGCACCTCGGCGAGCTGCACCGCAAGCCCTAGTTTGGTCGCGTGTTGTTGCAGCAGGGGACCGAGGGTGTAACCGGCAATGCCGTCGGGAAAGCCTGGATAGTTTTCGATGTGTTCGCAGTTCAGCACCTGACCACCAGCGGCGAACCGTTCGAGGAGTAGCGCTCGACAACGATCCCGGGCAGCGTAGAGACCGGCGGTAAACCCTGCCACTCCCCCACCGATGATGACGATGTCGTAGATGTGTGTCATAGCTGCACCCGAAATGAGCAGTATCATAGGGGGAGCCACGGTGGCTACAAGGAGAGCGACAATTGTCACCAAGGGGACATGCCGATTTGGGTTCCCTCAGTGGGGTGTGGTAGCATGGGAACGGCTGCGCCTGCAGGAGATTCATCCACATTCAGGAGGGACAGGAGGGAAAAGAGGATGCTGCGACAGATGCTGAAGAGCAAGATTCATCGGGCCACGGTGACACGGACCGATTTGCACTACGAGGGCAGCATTACCATCGATGCAGACCTGTTAGAGGCGGCAGATATCTTGCCGTATGAAGCAGTGTGGGTGTGGAATATTCATAACGGAGAGCGTTTTGAGACATATACCCTGACCGGGGAGCGCGGCTCGGGAGAGGTGTGCCTCAACGGCGCCGCAGCACGAAAAGCACAGCCCGGTGACCTGATCATTATCGCCACCTTCGGGTGGGTCGAAGAACAGAAAGCACGTCTCTACAACCCGAAAGTCGTCATGGTAAACGGGCGCAATCAGTTGGTTTCGATCTCGCAAGCCGCGTGAGCGCGACGGCTTCCCTGTCTCCATGCGGGCAACCTGCTCACCGCTTGCCCGCTGACTCTCTTCCCCCTGGGATTGCTCCCGGCAAGGGAATTTGCGATACAGAAACCGTTGTCGATGACATCGAAGCGGCTTTTGATAGCAATTCCCTCGCTGCTGATCGTCCTTTTGTTGCAGTCGTACCTGTGGGTACCGACCTATGAGCAGCAGGCGGTCGGGAATCCCCAGCGCCTGCGCACCTATATCGATGCTTCCATCGCCGATGCCAAAATTCTCAACCCCATCCTGCACGCCGACACGGCCAGTGGCAGCATCGTCGGTCTCATCTTCGAGGGTCTGCTCGACCTCGACGAAAACTTGCGCTTGCGTGGACGCTTGGCGACCGACTGGGTAATCAGCGAGACCGCCTACTTGCTGGTCAACCCGGCCAAACAACTGCCGGATGGCACGCCGGTCACCGGTCCAGTCCTCTATCACCGCCTCACCGAGGCGCTCGCCAGCGGGCAGTTTCCTGCTTTACAGGCACTCGTGACCTCCATCCGCTTGCTGCCGCCGGAGCGACGCCAAGAGGTGGTGCGCGTGCCCAAGACGGACGAGCAGGGTCGTGCCGTGCAACTTGAAGTTCAGGTGACCATACATGTCCCGGAACGACTCGCCTTCTCGCTGCGGCAGGTGGACCAAGACTTCTTTACACGCCTGACCCCCATCATCGGGGAGCGATATCTGTCCGATTTCCCCTACGACCATTACCTCGAGGTTGCCGATCCGACGCTGCGCGAGCTTGTGCGCCCCCGGTTCCGCGAGCTGTTGCCGGTGGCGGAGCATAACCCGGAAATTCTCTTCCATCTGCGTCGTGGGGTCCGGTTTCACGACGGCCATCTCTTCGATGCTGGGGACGTGAAGTTTACCTACGAAGCGATCATGGACGCGAAGAACCTCTCTCCCCGCACCGCCGACTTTGAGCCGGTCAAAACCCTCGAGATCCTCGATCCCTACACGGTCAAAGTGGTCTACAAACGCCTCTACTCACCGGCGATTTCCGCCTGGACGATCGGGATCCTGCCCGAGCATCTGCTCAATGCCCAGGCACTGCAGCGCGAGATGGCGGCGCGTGGTTTATCCGCAGCCGCGCAAGCTGCCTTCGGGGTGCGCGACAGTCAATTTAACCGCCACCCGATTGGGACCGGACCGTTTCGTTTCGTCGCCTGGCAGAGCGATGAGTTTATTCATCTGCGGCGTCATGACGAGTACTGGGAGGGGCCGCCCCAGTACGAGCAGGTGTACGTGCGTATCATTCCAGACCTTCTCACTCAGGAGGTCGAATTTCGCACCGGTGCGATCGATTCCTACACCCCTCAGCCCCATCAGGTGGTTCGCTATAGAAACGATACGGCGTACCAATCTTTTTCTGCCCCCACCTTTGCCTACACCTACATCGGATACAACATGCGTAATCCCTTGTTCGCCGACCCACGCGTGCGGCGAGCCCTGGGAATGGCTCTCAACGTGGATGAGATCATCACGTACATCCTCTATGGAGAGGGTACGCGCATCACCGGTCCCTATCCCGCGAATACCGACTGGTACAACGCGGATGTCGCCCCGTTGCCCTACGATCCCGTGGAAGCGCAGCGGCTGCTGGCGGAGGTGGGCTGGCGTCCGAACGCAGCCGGCTGGCTGGAGAAGGACGGAAAAATTTTCGAGTTCACGCTGATCACCAACAGTGGCAACCCCATCCGCAAAAATATTATGACCATCGCCCAGAATGCGTGGAAACGGATCGGGGTGAAGTGTCACACCCAGTATTTCGAGTGGGCTGTCTTCCTGCAGGACTTCATCAACACCGGCTCGTTCGACGCCACGGTCTTGGGGTGGACCACCTCCCCCCTTGACCCGGATCTCTATCAGCTCTTTCACTCCAGTCAGAGCGGGCCGCAACAGCTCAACTTCGTCGGCTACACCAACCCTGAGGTGGACGATCTGCTCCTCCGTATTCGCCAAGAGTATGATCACACCCGTCAGCGCGAGCTCGCCCACCAGCTCCACCGTCTGATCGCGGAGGATCAACCGTACACCTTTCTGTACACCCCGACCGCGACGCGGGCGCTCGATAAAAAGATTGTGATTGTCGAACCACAGCCCGATGGAGGCGAACGCTACGTGAAAATCTTTCCCACCAAGAGTGGTAGTATTACCTACTACTTTAATAAGTGGCGCAAACTGGCCTTCACCCCGGAGTTTTGAAGGCCATGTGGTCCTATCTGCTGCGCAACCTCCTGCAACGGCTGCTGCTGCTGGTGCTGATTTCGTTTCTCGCCCATGCGGTCGTCCACCTCGCCCCGGGCGAACCGAGCGAAGTAGACCCCTCCAACCCCCGCATGAAGCCTGAGGATATCGCTCGCATCCGTGCTGCTTTTCACCTCGACGAGCCGTTACATCTGCAGTATCTCTACTGGTTGCGCGACCTGGTGACCGGCGAGTTGAAATCGTTCAAGGACAGTCAACCGGTGTTACCGAAAATCTGGCGCCGTTTTCTCAACTCGCTGCCGTTGTTTCTCTGTGCCACCCTGATCGTCTGGAGCCTGTCCTTCCCTACCGGCATCCATGCTGCGATCCGGCGCGGTTCGCTATACGACCGGACCACGACTGTCCTCGCCTACGCTTTTATCTCCATCCCGGGGTTTTTCCTCTCCTACTTGGTGATTCTCTGGGTGGTGCACACCCTGAACGTCCCGGTTATCGGGATGCAGACTTTCGGCATGGAGAACGCGCAGCCCTTCTATCGTTGGATGGACCGGCTCTGGCACCTGGTCATCCCTTCCTTCATGTCAGCGATTGCCGGGATTGCGGTGTTATCGCGCTATGTCCGCTCGCAGATGCTCGAAGTGATCGGACAGGACTATATCAGGACGGCGCGTGCGAAGGGGCTGCCGGAGGAGACGGTGATGTATCGGCACGCTTTGCGCAACGCCTTGTTGCCGTTCGTGACCATGTTCGGTTTTCTCCTTCCCGCTCTCATCGGTGGCTCGGTCATTTTCGAACAGATTTTTGCCTGGCCAGGCTTGGGACGGCTGGGCTACGAGGCGATTCTGGCACGTGACTTTCCGGTCATCCTGACCCTCAACTTTATCGCCGCGGCACTGACTCTGGCGGGGACGTTCCTCTCGGACATCTTGTACGCCGTGGTCGATCCCCGCATTCGCTTACAGTAGCTATGGCCGACCTCCCCCGCACTGTCGCACCTGTCGATACTGTCGATCTTGCCATGCCGGAGACTCCCTTGCAGGAAGTGTGGCGCGTTTTTCGCAAGGATCGGCTTGCCGTCGCGAGTCTGGGGGTCCTGCTCGCCCTGCTGGTGGTCGCCATTGCCGGTAAAGTCTTGACCGACTGGATTGTCCTGGTGAATCCCGAAACGGTCCGCCTCCCGGAGAAGTTCAAACCGCCGATGTCCTACGCTGCCACCGAACTTCTCTCCGTGGCCGACCGACCGCCGTTTGGGCTGTATCTGCTCGGAACCGACGAACTGGGTCGCGATGTGTTCGCCCGCATGTTACAGGGCTCGTTCGTCTCCCTCTCGATCGGTTTCATCGCTGTAGGCATCTCGGTTCTCATCGGCATTGTCCTCGGCGGACTCGCGGGTTTTTACGGGGAGGTGAAACTCGGATTCATCTCGGTCGACACGCTGATCATGCGGTTCACCGATGTCATGCTGTGCTTTCCCACCTTCTTCTTGATCTTGACGGTCGTCGCCCTGCTGCCGCCGAGCATCTACAACATTATGATCGTCATCGGCCTGACCAGTTGGATGGGGACTGCGCGGTTCGTGCGCGCCGAGTTCCTTGCCCTGCGTGAGCAGGATTTTGTCGTGGCGGCCCAGGCTTTAGGTCTGCCGGCGTGGCGGATCATCTTTCGCCACATGGTGCCGAACGCGATCGCGCCGGTCCTCGTGTCCGCGACCATCGGCGTCGCTTCGGCGATTCTCACCGAATCGGCCCTGAGCTTTCTCGGTTTCGGTGTACAACCGCCCTACGCCACCTGGGGGAATATTCTCGCCGACGGCAAGAACTTCATTTTCGATGCCCCCTGGCTGTTCTTTATCCCCGGCTGCGCCATCCTCACGGTGGTCCTTGCTTTTAACCTGGTGGGAGAGGCACTGCGTGAAGCCCTCAACCCGAGGCTGCGGAGGCGCTGAGTGGCGACGGGGAAGAGACCATTGTTGGCGGTCAGCGATCTGCGCGTGTCGTTCTTTACCGATAGAGGCGAAGCCCCCGCGGTGAGAGGTGTCAGTTTGGCCATCCCTCCTGGTCAGACTGTCGCCCTCGTCGGTGAGTCGGGCTGTGGCAAGTCGACTGTGGCGTTGGCGATCCTGCGTTTGCTCAGCGACCCTGGACGGATCGTCGGGGGACGAGTGGTGTTCAAGGGGCAAGATCTGGTGTCCCTTCCCGAACCGGCCCTGCGCGCGATCCGGGGCAAAGAGATCGGCATGATCTTCCAGGAACCGATGACCTCTCTCAACCCGGTCTTCCCGATAGGAGAGCAAATCGCCGAGGTCCTGCACGTCCATCTGGGACTTCCCAAACGCGAGGCACGCCTCGAGGTCCTGCGCCTGCTGGAGAAAGTCGGCATTGCTCCGGCAGCGCGACGGATCGACCAGTATCCCCATGAACTCTCCGGTGGGATGAAACAGCGGGTGATGATCGCTATGGCCCTCGCCTGTCAGCCGGATCTGCTCATTGCCGACGAGCCGACGACCGCCCTCGATGTCACCGTGCAGGCGCAAATTTTGGAACTGCTCCAGGAACTACAGCAAGAACTGCACATGGCGATCCTGCTCATCACCCACAACCTCGGCATCGTCGCGCAGTTTGCGCAGGAGGTGCATGTCATGTATGCGGGCAAAATCGTGGAGCATGCAAGCGTGCATCCCTTGTTTCAGCACCCCCTCCATCCTTACACGCAGGCGCTCCTCAAGGCCCTCCCGCGTCCCGGCCACCGTGCGGAACGTCTCGCCGCCATCGCTGGGACCGTCCCGACGCCGTTTCAGTATCCGCCAGGATGCGCATTCGCCCCACGGTGTCCTGAAGTGCTGGCGCACTGCTCCATGCAGGAGCCGTCGTGCCTCGAAGCTGCTCCATGTCACGCAGTTGCCTGTTGGCTCTATGCGGGGAGCGTGCAGCGATGAACGAGCAGCCGACGGGTCATCCGCTTTTAGAGGTACGGGGCCTGAAAAAATATTTTCCTCTCCGCAGCGGGCTCTTTTCTCGGGTCTCCGCCTGGATCAAAGCGGTCGATGACGTGTCGTTCGACGTCTATCCAGGCGAGACCCTGGGGTTAGTGGGAGAGTCGGGCTGTGGAAAGACGACGGTCGGGCGTTCCATCCTCCGTCTGATCGAACCTACGGCAGGAGAGATCCGTTTCGCCGGCATGGATGTCCGTCGCCTGGACAGCACACAGCTGCGGTGGTTGCGGCGGCAGATGCAGATCATCTTTCAGGATCCCTACAGCTCGCTCAATCCGCGCATGACGGTCGGAGCGATCATCGGCGAGGCCTTGTACGTGCATGGCCTCGCCCGCGGGCAGGAGCTGGACCGCCGGGTGCAAGAACTCCTCGCACAGGTTGGGTTGTCGCCGTCGTATCGTTCGCGCTATCCCCACGAATTTTCCGGTGGTCAGCGTCAGCGCATCGGCATTGCCCGTGCGCTCGCGTTGCAGCCTCGCTTCCTCGTCTGTGACGAGCCGGTCTCGGCCCTCGACGTGTCGATCCAGGCACAGATCCTCAATCTGCTGCAAGACCTGCAACAGGAGCTGGGGTTGTCTTATCTGTTCATTTCTCATGATTTGAACGTCGTCGAGCATATCGCCGACCGGGTAGCGGTGATGTATCTCGGGAAGCTGGTAGAAATGGCGCCGGTGGACGAACTCTTTCGCAACCCTTTGCACCCCTACACACAGGCGCTCATGTCGGCCAACCCGGTGCCGGACCCCACCATCCGCACCCGGCGCATTGTGCTGGCCGGAGACGTTCCCTCTCCTGTGCAGCCACCGGCAGGCTGTCCCTTTCATCCCCGCTGCCCGCAGGTGATGGCACGATGCAAAACGATCGCGCCACCTCTCGTCCGCAGCGGCCACGGCAAGGACGAGCACGTGGTGTGGTGCCACTTGTACGGCACTGCAGAGAGTGAGACCGCCTCGTCCCCC
Organism: Candidatus Binatia bacterium; assembly: GCA_025057295.1. Classification (GTDB taxonomy): domain Bacteria; phylum Desulfobacterota; class Binatia; order Bin18; family Bin18; genus JANWXO01. Next base: position 23,163 of record JANWXO010000007.1, read on the forward strand.
TCTCTTTCATCCTGGTCCTCGACTGCTGGTGACTCAGGAGCAGCCTTCCTGCAGGGAAGATGAGTTTTTGAACGGAGCGGGTTTTATATACTTTTCCCGTTCTCTCGCAAGAAGAAACACAGGCACGGCTGAGAATCGCCTTTCAATGCAGCTTGGGCGGCTGCCGGGGCACTTCGACGTTTCCGTTCTCCTCGAGGACATTCAGACGCTCGGAGAAGGTGGCTGCGCGGGGTATGAGTGCCGACGGGTCGCTTTCAGCCTGCAAACGGACCGGAGGAAAAACGGGCGAGTCTGGGCCGAGCCAGCGCGGCCAAATGTGTGGAATGACCGTGCAGGCATCCCGGAAACCCTGTCGTCATTGCCGAAGGCCAACAGAGGTCCACGCGGAGCAGGCCACGTTCAAGACACTGCTCTCAAACTGGCGGGCGCTAGTCGACCGGCAGCCGGGCTGCGCCCGGTGGCAAAGCTCGCACGGCCATTCAGAATCACCTGCTCGCCCGTGCGGCGGCCTCGTACCTTCGTCCCTGCTCCGGCAGGGAAAGAGACCCGTTCGTGCGCCACGACAATCTCCCGCAATGTGTCACTCCCTGCAGGACCCAGTCGTGCGCATGAAAAACGCAGAGATGGTTCCACAAACACCAGGCGGTAGAAGCGCAACACCTGGCGATCGCCTCGAGTTCGCTCGCGATCGTGCTGATACTCGACTCTACGCCGCCGATATTGCACGACGCCGACATCCGCATCAGGTCGGTCTGTTTGGTGGCACGGATAACGGACGGGTCGATACCGCGTGTCGCATCGGCCTGGGCGGCGTGGGCCGCGATCAGTGGCAATAACGGCTCGCTCCGCACCCCCTCGTCATCACCTACGAATGCCTGGGCGGGACTCAAGACAGCGCTCCTTGCGAGGAATACCGGCGGCATCGTGGCACCCGTGCCGGACGCTGTCAAGCAACGTCATTGACCTCCCACATCGCACGGAGCGTCTGTGAGGGGGGTTGCGCCACCCTCTTCCCAGCCCTGTCCCATTCCCGTAACGAGGAAACAGGTTGTGTGTCAGTCTGCGGGTGCCATGAAGTCTACCTTGATATCCCAGGAAAACGACTTATGGTATGTACCGCATGCGGTGGCTCCTCACAGTATTGTTCGTCCTCTCCGTGGGATTCTCTTTCCTACTGTCGATCCCCTCCGAAACGCTCGGAGGTATAGAGGGGACCGACTCCATCGATCCCGTACGCGAGCAGCCGGAGAGCGCCGACGGCGCTGTTCTGCTCGCTTCTCTGCAGAGACGGCTCTCGCGCAGCGGAGTCTCCAAACGAGGAGCGCATGTTTTTCCTCCCTCTTACATCTCGGGAGAGATTACGGTCGGGGCCGATCCTCCCACTTCTTTCCCTAGCGGACGTTCTGCTCTCGCCCCTGTTGTCTTTGTAACTGCACGCCAGCCACTCTTGTGCGTGTATCGGTGTTAGGCGTACAAGCGGCACTGTACGCTAACGACCTTTTGCTGAGCCACCTCTGCGTAGAGGAACTCGTCTCCTGTTTGTGATTGCAAGGATGCCGCAGTGAGTTCCTTCAGAGGCTCCCACGTGATTCTTCCTTAGCCTGGTGGGCTTGGCTTCCATCTGATTAAAAGAGAGTGTACTCTACATGACCGTCTGAGTGAAAGAGGATGTACCCCGCATGACCATCGTTTGTCGAGTCTGGGTTTGCTTCGCCTATTTCACCGTTGCCATCCTTTTTGGCTCCCCGGGACGTGGAGCGGCGGAACCGCTAACCCTCGCACAGGCGCTCGCACTCGCCGAAGAGCATCATCCGCGGTTGCGTGCCGCAGTTGCCGAGGTGGCAGCAGCTCAAGCCGGTATCGTCGCCGCTCGTGCGTATCCCAACCCTCAAGTCGGTATGCTCGGCGGCGCGCAGACGTTCCGTGTACGTGGCAACGTCTCGGGGCCGGTGTACTCGATGAGTGTTGCTCAGGCTTTGGACTTCGGTCCTGTGCGGTCGTCCCGTGTCGACCTGGCTGAGCAGGGGCGAGACCGCAGCTCGCATGCGCTCGCCCTGGCACGCTTGGAGGTGTTTGCCGGCGTCCGGCGCGCCTTTTACCAGGCTTTGCGTCAACGTGAGGAGATCGCCCTGATGGCGGAAACTCTCCGGTTGGTGGAGGAGCTGCGGCGTCGCATTCAGGTCCGGGTCCGGGTGGGAGAGACGGGACAGTTGGAGCTCATCCGTGCCGACGCCGAAGTCGCCGTAACGCAGACAGCAGCGAATAGGGCCCAGTTAGAGTACGTGAGAACCATATCGCAGCTCCGAGCGGCGATGGGTCTGATGGACGATACCGCCCTGGAAATCGCGGGTACCGTGGATCCTTCGATCCAGCTTCCTTCCCTCGCAGAACTGCGACAAGAAGTACTCGAGCGACATCCTGCTCTGGCTCTTGCACGCTCCGAGGTCCGCAGGGCCGAAGCCCGCCTGAGGTACGAAACTGCTTTGCGTCTCCCCCAACCGACTTTGCTGATCCAAATGGATCGACCGCCGGATACACCCAACTACCTGATGGGGGTCGAGCTGCCTCTCCCCTTGTGGAATCGTCGCCAGGGTCCCATTGCCGAAGCCCGGGCCTCCCTGCAGCAAGCGCGAGAGCAGGTCCGCCAGCGTGAGATTGAAATATTGACGGCGCTCGAGGGTGCCTATCGCCGCTATCAGATCGCGAGTCAACAACTGCGGGCGTTCGAGGAAGGATTGTTGCGCGAGGCGGAGGAGGCTGTCCGGGCAGCGGAGACCGCCTATCAACTGGGAGAGCGCGGGATTCTGGAAGTACTCGACGCGCAGCGCGTCCTGCGGACCGTGCGGCTCAATCTCCTCAATGCCCAGTTCGACCGCCAGGCCGCCCGCATCGATCTTGACGAGCTACGCGCGCTAGAGCTTCGCTAGGCAATCCTATGACAAGGCATTCTTCCAGATTCACCCTTTTCCTGTTCATCCTCGTGAGCTGCGTGATTGGGTGCTCCTCCGACCCGCCGCAACCTCTGCGCAGCGAGACCGACACCCCGACCAACCCGCTGGAGATCACTGCGACGCCGACGCTGCTGGCACGCCTGCGCATCGGCGAACCTCACTGGGCTCCTATCTCCACGAGCGTTACGGTAGCCGCTCGTATCGAGGTCGACGAAACGCGCGTGACTCGTATCGGCTCGCCGGTGATGGGTCGTATCACCCACCTCGCGGTGCAGGAAGGGCAAGAGGTCCAGCGCGGTCAGGTATTAGCGTCGGTCCACAGCACCGGGCTGTCTGAGGCCCAGTTGGCCTTTCTCAAGGCGCTGTCGCAGAAACAGGTGGCGCAGCGTGCGGTCGAGCGCGCGCAAGTGCTGTTGGAGGCTGGTGTAATCGGCTCTGCCGAGCTGCAGCGACGGGAAGCTGAATTGGCGCAAACGATCGCTGAGCTTGGGGCTGCGCGCGACCAGCTCACCCTCTTGGGTATGTCGGCCGAGGCCATTGCCGCCCTGGAAAAGACGCACCATATCAACTCAGTGTCGCGCGTCGTTGCCAGTATGAGTGGAACGGTCCTCGATCGCAAGGTGACGCTCGGGCAGGTCGTCCAACCTGGCGATGTGGTGTGCGAGATCGCCGATCTCTCTTCCGTGTGGCTCGTTGCAGACGTCCCAGAACAGCACGCCGGCAACCTCTTTGTGGGGCAAGAGGTCGAGGCCGAGGTTGCTGCTCTCCCGGGTGTCACTCTGCGGGGAACGCTCTCGTTCGTCAGCGCGACGGTCAATCCGGAGACCCACACCGTGCGGGTCCGCACCGATCTCCCCAACCCGGATCGCAAGCTCAAGCCGGCGATGCTGGCCACCATGGTGCTGAAGAGTCCCCCCGAGTATCGGCAGGTCATTCCTGCGACTGCTGTGGTACGGGAAAATGATACCGATCACGTCTTTGTGCAGCGCACGGCCGACACGTTTCTCCTTCGACCTGTGACGCTCGATAGTGAGTTCGGTCCTCATCGTGTGTTGCTCGACGGTATACAGCCGGGAGAAACCATCGTCCTCGATGGTGCCTTTCACCTCAACAACGAGCGCCGTCGACGCGCGCTCGGTCGCACGGAAGGAGAGTAGCCCATGCTGAACCGCCTGGTAGAAGGTGCGCTCAACCAGCGCGTTGTCGTGGTCGTGCTGGCGTTGATCGGGCTGGCTTTTGGCATCGAAGCGACCCGTCTGCTCTCGGTCGACGCTTTTCCCGATGTGACCAACGTGCAAGTGCAGGTTGCCACGGTCGTGCCGGGACGGTCGCCCGACGAAGTCGAGCGCCTGGTGACGATTCCGGTGGAGATCGGTATGACGGGGCTGCCTGGCCTGACCGAAATGCGCTCGCAAAACGAACCTGGCCTGTCGATCGTCACGCTGGTGTTTACCGACGATACGCCCGTCTATTTTGCCCGACAGCTGGTGTCCGAACGCCTGGCCGAAGTCCGCGACCGTCTGCCCGAGGGCCTCACGCCGGTCCTGGGGCCGGTGTCCAGCGCGCTGAGCGAGGTCTACCAGTACACCCTCGAAAAGCCCGACGACGGAGAACGAGTGTTGAGCAAAGAAGAGCTGATGGAGCGCCGCACCATCCAAGATTGGGTGGTGCGGCCCTTGCTGCGGTCTATCCCAGGTGTGGCGGAGATCAATTCCACGGGAGGGTATGTCAAGCAGTACCAGGTGCTGGTGGACCCGTTGAAGATGCGCTACTACGACGTCACCATCGGCGATGTCCACCAGGCCCTGGCGCGCAACAACGCCAACTCCAGCGGTGGCATGTTGTTGCAGGGCCCGGAGATCTACCTGGTACGCGGGATCGGCTTGATCAAGACGCTCGAGGACATCCGCTCGATCGTCCTCAAAGAGGTCAACGCCACGCCTGTGTTCATTCGCGATGTGGCTGAGGTCCGTATCGGTGAAGAAGTGCGCTACGGTGCAATGGCCAAGGGGGGCTACACCGAAGCGGTCGGTGGTATCGTCATGATGATCGCCGGAGGCAACGCCAAGGAGATCGTGCAAAAGATCAAAGCACGCGTGCAGGAGATCAACAGCAAGCAGCTGCTCCCCGATGGGTTGCAGATCGTCCCCTACTACGACCGTTCTGAATTGGTGGACGCTGCATTGCACACCGTGCGACAGGTGCTGATAGAGGGCGTCGTCCTGGTCATCATCGTGCTCTTTCTCTTCCTCGGTGATCTCCGGTCCAGCCTGATCGTGATCGCTACCCTGGTCCTGACCCCGGCGTTGACGTTCCTGTGCATGAACTCGTTGGGCATGTCGGCCAATCTGATGTCGCTCGGTGGTCTTGCCATCGCTATTGGACTGATGATTGACGGCTCGGTTGTCGTAGTGGAGAACATTTTTGCCCGTCTTGGGCACTGTCGTGAAGGGAACCGTCTCCGCAGCGTGGCGGAAGCGGCGCAGGAGGTGGGAACCCCGGTGGTGTTTGGGGTGGGGGTGATCATTCTTGTTTTCCTGCCTCTCATGACCCTGCAAGGCATGGAGGGGAAGATGTTTGCCCCCCTGGCCTATACGATTGCGATCGCTCTGGGTATTTCCCTGCTCCTCTCTCTGACCCTCTCACCGGCGCTGTGCTCCTATTGGCTGCGCGGCGGGAGCGAACACGAGACCGCGCTGGTACGAGGGCTGAAGAAGCCCTACTTGGTCCTGCTTCGCTGGGCGACGACACACGAGACGCAAACGGTGACCATCGCGGTGCTGCTCTTCCTCGGGTCTATGGCACTCGTTCCTTATTTGGGGGCCTCGTTCATTCCAGAGTTGAAAGAGGGGACGATCTCACCGAACATCAACCGTGCGCCCAATATTGCACTCGACGAGTCCATCGCCATGGAGATGGAGGCGCAACGGCTGGTGCAAACGATTCCTGGGGTCGCATATGTGGTATCCCGCCTGGGGCGGGGCGAATCGCCGATCGACCCAGCTGGCTACAACGAGACCGACATGATGGTGCAGCTCCTCCCTCCTGATGAGCGCCCTGGGTTGACCCAGGATCAGATCGCCGATGAGGTCCGCACACGGCTGTCGACCCTGCCCGGAGTCAACATCGTCATGGCGCAGCCGATTTCCGATCGTGTCGATGAAATGGTGACAGGCGTGCGGGCGGACATCGCGGTGAAGATCTTCGGGGATGACCTTGACGTGCTGATTGACAAGGGGCGCGAGGTGGCAGAGGTTGCCGCCACGATTCGTGGCACGGGCGATATCAAAATCGATCGCGTCTCTGGCCAGCAGAATCTCAATATTACCATCGACCGCCGGGCGATCGCCCGCCATGGGTTGAATGCATCTGAGGTACACGATGTGATCGAAGCGGCGATCGCCGGCAAAGCTGTCACCGAGATCTACGAAGGCGAGCGGAGATTTCACGCGGTCGTGCGCTATCCCGAACACCTGCGCAACAGTGTTGCGGCTATTCGCAGCATTCTCCTGACCGGTCCCAACGGTGAGCAGATTCCTCTCAGCGCTTTGGCGCACGTCGAGTTGCGCGAGGGATTGTCACAGATCAGGCGTGAGATGGGCAAACGTCGGATCGCTGTTGCCATCAACGTGCGGGATCGCGATCTCGGGGGGTACGTGGCGGAGCTGCAGGAAAAGGTACAGCGGCAGGTGCCGCTCCCGGCCGGGTATTACTACGAGTGGGGTGGCCAGTTCCAAAACATGCAGCGCGCACGGCGCCACTTGCTGATCATTGTTCCCATTACCATCGGGGCCATCTTTTTCCTGTTGTTTTTGCTGTTCCGCTCGCTCCGTTTTGCCGCTTTGATCATTTTAGTGCTGCCGTTCGCTTCCATTGGCGGCGTGGCCGCTTTGTTCTTTAGCGGTGAGTATCTGTCGGTGCCGGCGTCGATCGGCTTCATTGCGCTGTGGGGGATTGCCGTCCTCAACGGTGTGGTGCTGGTCTCCCATATTCATGCCCTGCGCGAAGCCGGCATGGAGCAACGGCAGGCTATCCTCGAGGGCGCTCAGCGCCGTTTCCGCCCTGTGATGATGACGGCGACCGTGGCTGCCCTGGGCTTGGTCCCGTTCCTCTTTGCCACTGGAGTCGGCTCTGAGGTGCAGCGGCCGCTAGCGATTGTGGTGATCGGTGGGCTGTTCACCTCTACGTTGCTCACCCTGGTGGTCGTGCCTACGCTGTACCGCTTCTTCGATACCTTGCCGGCAGCGGCGGGGGTGAGTCGTGCTCAGCAGCAGGCTGCTTAGCGGTGTGTCTACCGACCGGAGATGGGGCTGCGCGAGAGCGCCAGGGGCTGTTCTGCGCTGCCGCCTTCAGCCTCCGGTCACGGCGGGCAGATGCGGAATGAGACTCCTCTGCTGACCTCGTTCTCCCCTGCTGTTGCCATTGCCCGCCGCTGGGAAATCTGAAATACAACCAGCATGCGTTTGTGGGAGAGACTGCGCCAGGAATTCCGTCACGCATTCGCACTGACACCTGCCGATCCTGCACTGACCCCTGCAGATATGGCCTTGTTGGACCGGCTTGCTCGCTTGGTGGTCACGCGTGGCATGGCTGACCCTGCCCTCCTGTTCCTCGAATCCGTCGTGCCACTGAACTTTCTCGGCAGCCAAGTGTTGTACGGCCTGGTCCCCTTGCTCGAAGTGGCCGTTAGCCCAGGGGAGGTGCAGCGGCTCGCCCGCATCCTGGAACGGCGCGAAAGCATCGATCTCCTCATTCGGTTGATTCACCGGCACCTTGCGACCTCAGCATGAACCCCCAGGATCTCCGCGTTATCCTCGTGACCGATTGTGGCAGCACGACGACCAAGGCCATTTTGATCGAGAAACGCGGCGAGGAGTACCGACAAACCTATCGCGGGGAAGCGCCCACCACGGTCGAGGCTCCATTCGAGGACGTCACGCGCGGGGTCTTGAACGCGGTGCAGGAGGTCGAAGAGCTGTCTGGTCGCAAAATTCTCGACGGCGAGCGGATCCTGACCCCGGCGCAGGGTATGACCGGCGTGGATATTTATCTCTCGACCAGTAGCGCGGGAGGTGGGTTACAAATCATGGTGGCTGGGGTAGTCAAGGCCATGACTGCCGAGAGCGCCCAGCGCTGTGCCCTGGGCGCCGGGGCGATAGTGATGGACGTGCTGGCGGCCAATGATGGTCGGCCGAGCTACGACAAGATCGAACGCATCCGTCGCCTCAGGCCGGACATGATCTTACTCGCTGGCGGGACGGACGGTGGGACGGTGGCGCATGTGGTGGAGATTGCCGAATATATTGCT
>JANWXO010000080.1 GCA_025057295.1 Candidatus Binatia bacterium
GATGGACACCTTTGAGGAGTATCAGCGGGCATACCACGCGACCCGTGCGCGTCTGGAAGCGGAATACCACCGTCTTCCCTTACCGGAGAAGAGCCGGCGGGTGTTGGGGCGAGACAATCCGTTACTCTATTCCTCGCGAGCAGTGACGGCAAAACTGAGCAGGACTGGGCTGTCTGCTCTCGCTATCGCACGTGAGATGGAACGGCAGCTCTTGCAGTTCGAGCGCATTGCCTATCATACTCTGGTGTGTGTCCCTTTGCGCCGTATTGCTCTCCCGGATGCCCGGTGGATCTTTCTCGATTTCTCCGGCCAGGCTGGGGCGTGGCGATATCGACGAGCCGAGGCAGTGAGCAGGTTCTGTGCGGCTATTGCCCGTCGCCCTCCCGAAGCAACCTGCCGCTTTTTGAGCGGTGGCATTGTCACTTCCGATTTGCTCGACCGTCTCCTATTGGAGGAGTTCTCCCGACCGCGTGCTGCCTTGCGTGTGACCGCGCAGCAGATCCACTGTCGCTTCCGCCTGTGGGTGGCGCGCTCCCGGCGTGATATTCCGAGCGGGACCTGCATTCAGATTGTCTAGTGGTCCGCTGCGGCTGCCTTTCGAGGTTGGCTTAGAGGTCGGTTGGTTGCACTCGTGCAGTCGGAGCGGGAGCAGGGACGTGCTCAGCCCTCGTCTTCCGGCGGCATGAGCAACGACTCGCCGAGATTGTGAATGAGCCAGCGGTGCACGTCCGCGGCGAGCTGCTCCGCCACGCCACTGGCAGTGAGCCAATGCCCGTGGTGGGGGTACTGGCGGTAATCGGCCTGGTAGGACGAGACGAGAAACTGCGCCACTGCGGGGGAGCTCATGCGGTCTGCGCTGCCGTGGACAACCAAGGTGGGACAGCGCGGTAGTCTGTCGGGAAAGGGCAACTGACCATGCGCGAGGGTACGGACGACCGCACCGGAGTCTGGTTGGAGTTGCTGGTGGAGCTGCGCCTGGAGTGTAGCCGGGAGGGTGTTGAACAGAAAGTCGCGGGCGACGGAGAAACGCGGAGGGCGGAGCGGCCGATTCCACAGTACTGCCGGGACAACGGCTAGACTGGTCAAGGGAAACGGCAAACGGATTCCGCTTCCCCAGCTGCGAGGCAGCAAAGGGCCGAGCAAAACCAGCGCGCGCGGCTGGATGACAGATGCGGTCAGTACCGCGAGCAGTGCGCCGAGGCCGTGTCCACATATCACCGGAGGTGCCCAGAGCGCCCGCGCAACGTCTATGACATCTTCGGCATAGTCCTCCAACTGAATCGTCCCAACGGTGGGGACCGGTCGGCTGCCTGGCCGACCGCGCAGGTCGAGAGCCCAGCACTCCCAACCTCGGTGGCAGAGCGCCCCGATCATGGCCTGCCACATCCAGCTCCCGCACCAAAGACTGTGCAGGAACAGACAGGGGGCGGTGAACTTGATGCGCTCAGGGATACTGACGTCGACGCGCAGAGAGGCGAGATATCGTTCCATTAGATGTGGGAAAAAGAAAAGGCCCGAACTGGGCCTTTTCTTGCAGGAGTCCTCCGCCTCAAAACCCTGGATGCGAATGTACTATTTCTTTTTGGTCGTCTTCGATGCCGATTTTTTTGCTGGCGCCTTCTTTTTCGCCTTTGCCGCCGGTTTGCCGGTCGCCTTGCTAGCGGCTTTCTTCGCCGGTGTTTTCTTCGCTGACGCCTTCTTCTGCATCGTTGCCATAGTGACCTCCTCGGTTACAATTGTGGGAACCCCTGTCAACCATCAGTGATCGGTGCCGTGAGGCGGAGGTCCATTGTGTTTTCTTTTACCAGATCGGTGACCACACTGCAAGAAAAATTGACGAGCAGGAAAAATTTTTCGTCGTGCGCCTGAGCGCATCTCTTCTTCTTTCCTCCTAGAGATGCGGAGACGCTCGGAAAGAACATAACAATATGTGATGATCTGGAGCTGTTCGACTGCTGGCCGTTGCCTCTCACGAGGCGTGGGATCGCCTGTTTCCCTATGTCCCGGCGGCTCGGCACCGCGACCCGGCGGAGCAGAGTTCCCCCTGTTCTTCTCGTTCACTCCCTGTCACCTCGGCTGGGTTCTCGTGGGCACGTTGCTCGTGACAGTATTGCAGGCTACAATGAATCTTCTCCATATGCGCATCGTACGGCGATTATGGTTTCCCTTCCTCTTGGTCCTTTACCTCTTCCTGGCGCTCTCACTGCTGGTGGGAGATCGTGGTCTCTTGCACCTGCATAAGCTGCGGCACGAGCTTCGCTCTCTGGAGGGGACTGCGTTGACCTTGCTGCGCGAGAACGAAGCCTTGCGCGAGCGCATTAGACGGCTACAGGAAGATGACGAGTTCCTGGAAAAGGTCGTGCGAGAGGAACTCGGCTATGTGCGGGAGCATGAAATTGTTTATCGCTTTCGCCCTACCGCACAGACACCGGTGCCCTGAGCGGACGGTCTCCTACCCGCACCTGGCTGCCCAAGCCGTTGCCGCGAGAGACCTGGTTGCAGGGAGAGGGAAAACTATTCTTCTGTTTCTGAGGCAGCAAACTCTTCGTATTCCTCCGGATCCATCAGCTCATCGAGTTCGTTTTTGTCTCTGAGTTCAACTTCCAGCAACCATCCGTCGTGGTACGGATCGTCATTGATGAGCGCCGGGTGGTCTTCCAATTCGACGTTCACGGCGGACACGGTCCCGCTTACAGGAGCGATGAGTTCGGAAACCATTTTGATCGATTCGATTTCTCCGAAGCTCTCTCCTTTTTCTATGAGGTCGCCTACCTCGGGCAGTTCAATGGCGATGACCTCTCCCAGGTCATCCTGCAGATATTCGGAGAGGCCTACCTGAGCCCGTTTGCCCTGCACACGAACCCATAGGTGATCTTCTGTAAATTTCAAACCGTCAGCCATACTGTGTGATTGCCTCCTCGCTCCCAGTTGTTAACCAGCCTTGAGGATCGTGTCAAGAAAAAGTGCTTTACCGCGCAACCCCGCTACGGAACAAAGGGACCGCACGCCCGAGGAAGGCAGCGAGTCCCCGTTCCATCTCCGCGCAGATCTGGCGCGCGGCAGCACGGGGATCGGCGGCATCACGGATAGGTTTCCCCACGACTAAATAGTCTGCGCCGTTTCGCATCGCCTCTTCTGGAGTGAGAACCCGCTTTTGGTCGTCCCATGTCTCCCCTTGCAGACGCACGCCAGGGACGACGACGAGAAAGTTTCTGCCGCACACTCGACGGATGCGCGTCACCTCCAGCGGCGAGGCCACGACACCATCCATGCCGGCTTCCTGCGCCAGTTTGGCCAGGCGGATGACCTGGTTTTCTACGCCGGCGTGGACGCCCGTGCGTTTCAAGTCTTCTTTGCTGAGACTCGTGAGCACGGTCACAGCGAGAATTTTTGGCCGGCGCAGGTTTTCGACTCGGCACGTCTTGTGCACTTCGGTCAGCGTGCGGTGCATCATCTCGAGACTCCCCGAGGCATGCACGTCGAACATTGCGACCCCAAGTCGGGCAGCCTCGACTCCAGCCTTGGCGACGGTCCGTGGAATATCGTGGAACTTGAGATCAAGAAAAACCTGTCCTCCTCGGTCACGGATCTGGTGGATGACCCGCGGGCCGGCATGCAAAAACAATTGCTTCCCCACTTTGAAGAGACCAACTTCGTTCACGAGCAGCGAGACGTATTCTCTCACTTCTGCGAGCGAGGCAACGTCGAGGGCAAAAATCAGGCGGCTTTTGGCTTCTCGCTGACGTGAGGAGGGAAAAGGCCAGACGAGGTTCACGCTGACACGTCTCCTTTGCTCGCTGCCACCAGGGTCTCGACAATGTGTCCGACCGGGACTTCGGTGGCGTGCGGTTCAGCGCGACGCTTCAGTTCTACCACGTGCCGCGCCAAGGTTTTTGCTCCAATCGTCACTCGCAGTGGCAATCCGATCAGATCCGCATCTTTAAATTTCACCCCTGGTCGTTCGTCGCGATCATCGAGGAGGACTTCCACCCCTGCGGCGAGGAGTTGGGTATAGAGCGCTTCCGCCGTCTGGCGGATGGTCGGGTCGTTCCAGTTCACCGGTACGATGTGGACGGTAGCCGGTGCGAGCGGAAGCGGCCAGACGATGCCGTTGTCGTCGTGATGTTGTTCGATGGCGGCGGCAACGGTGCGGGTAATCCCGATGCCATAGCAGCCCATCTCGAGCGGATGGTGTTGGCCGCGGGCATCCAGGTACGTCGCACGCATGGCTGCACTGTATTTGGTGCCTAGGTAAAACGTCTGTCCCACTTCGATCCCGCGGTAGGCCGCAAAGACGCCTTCCGGGCAGCGAGGACAGGGGTCTCCTGCGCCGGCGCGGCGGAGATCCGCAAAACGCAGGTACGGCAGGTCACGCGGTTGATCAAGGCCGATGTAGTGCGCATCCCGTTCGTTGGCACCGCATACTAACCCCTTTGCCCCGCGCAACGCCCAGTCGGCGATCATGCTGTCCGCTTTCATACCGAGGGGACCGGCAAAACCCAGGGGAGCGCCAGACGCTGCCACCACCGTCTCTTCATCGGCGAGGGTCACCCACTGGCATCCGAGCGCCTGTTTCAGTTTCGCTTCGCTCAGCTCATGGTCGCCACGCACCAGCGCCGCAATCACGGCCCCCGTGTCGGTCACGTACACCAGAGTTTTGACGAATCGCTCGGGTGGCTCGCCCAAAAATCTGGAGACTTCCTCCACGGTGCGTTGATCAGGAGTGGAGACCTTCTGTAACCCCTTCACAGGGGCGGACGAGCAGTCCGGGGGTGGCGCCGCCGACGCGGGCCGTAACTCGGCTTTCTCAGCATTTGCAGCGTAGCCGCACGTCGTGCAACTCACGATAGCGTCTTCGCCGGAGTCGGCTAGAACTTGGAACTCGTGTGACAGAGTGCCGCCGATAGCGCCGGTGTCAGCTTCGACCGGGCGGTATCTGAGACCGCAGCGATCGAAGATCCGCTCGTAGGTCGTATACATGTTGTGATAGGCACGCTGCGCATCGGCGAAGGTGGCGTCGAAGGAGTAGGCGTCCTTCATGATAAACTCGCGCCCGCGCATCAAACCGAAACGCGGACGCATCTCATCACGAAATTTGACTTGGATCTGGTATAAATTCAGCGGCAGGTCACGATACGAGTGGACTTCGCGCCGTACCAGGTCGGTGACGACCTCTTCGTGAGTCGGACCAAAACAGAAGTCGCGCTCGTGACGGTCTTTGATACGTAAGAGTTCTTTTCCGTAGAGGTCCCAGCGTCCGCTTTCCTGCCACAGTTCGGCCGGGCAGATGGCGGGCATGAGGATCTCTTGCGCGCCGGCGCGATTCATCTCCTCGCGGACGATCGCTTCGACCTTGCGGACGGCACGTAAGCCGAGAGGAAGGAAGTCATAAATACCGCGCGCCACTTGTCGGATCATCCCAGCCCGCACGAGCAAGCGGTGGCTGACCACTTCGGCCTCGGTCGGGTCTTGGCGCAGTGTCGGGATAAACGTTTGCTGGTATCGCACGATCTGTATGGTCTAGGCAGCAAGATAACTCTGCAGGCAGATTAGACAGCGCAGGGTCCGGGTGTCAAGACGGGCGGCGGGCAGAGAACCGGTAGGGCCCCCCCATGGGCGGTGTGACCAGAGCACGCTCGGTCGTGCCTCTACCCTCTGCAAGGGGGACGTGGTATGAAGCAGGTACACACAGATCGAGGAGTAAAATGGCGCAGCGCATGTTGTTTCCCATCTCCGTCGTTGGATCGTGGTCACGGCCACCCTGGCTTGTGCAGGCGCTCCGCCGGCGACAAGCTGGAGAAATCTCTTCCGCCGAGTTTCACCGCATCGCCGATGACGCGGCGCTCGCAGCGATCAAATACCAGGAGGATGCCGGGGTCGACATCGTCACCGACGGCGAGGTCCGCCGTGATAATTTCTATTCTTTTGTAGTGGAAAAGATCTCGGGTATGAAATTGATGAAGGTATCGGAGCTGCTCGATTATATGAAAGACCGTGCCGCTTTTGAAGAGATCTTGCGAGCGCTCGACGTGCCTGCATTTGCCATCAAGAGCCCGATTGCGGTGGCCAAGCTCCGTGCTCGTGGAGGATTAACGCTGGACGAGTTCGACTTCCTCAAAGAACATACGGCTCGCCAAACGAAGATTCCTCTGCCCGGGCCGTATCTCCTCACCCGCTCGAGCTGGTTCGAGGGGTTGTCGGATACGGCCTATCCGACCCGTGAGGACCTTGCCACAGATGTGGTGCAGATTCTGCGGGATGAGGTTGTGGCGCTGCGGGCACGGGGGGTCGATTTTATTCAGTTTGATGAGCCTTCCCTGTCGCAGGTAGTCTACGGCGATGAAGCGGAACAGACCTTCATGTGTGCTGCTCTCGGCTCGCGCCGTGACCCGAGTGATGAGCTGGAATTTGCGGTCGAGCTCATGAATCGTACTGTAGAGGGGATCTCTGGGGTCAAGTTCGGGGTACACGTGTGTCGCGGGAACTGGAGTCGGAAAGAGGAGGTGCTGCTGCGCGGCAACTATGGTCCCTTGCTCCCGTATCTCATGCGCATGCAGGTTGATCAGCTGGTACTCGAGATGGCGACTCCGCGTGCGGGGGAGCTGGAAGTGTTCAAAGAGTACCGCAATGAGAAGGAGATTGGGGTCGGGGTGGTCAACCCACGGACGGATGAGGTAGAAGATCCGCACGCGATCGTACAGCGGGTGAAGGAGATGCTGCGGTTCTTCGATCCAGAGCGCATCACCTTGAATCCCGACTGCGGTTTCGGCACCTTTGCCGAGCGCTGTGTGAACACGCCGGAGATCGCGTATCGCAAATTGAAGGCGATTCGTGCTGCGGCAGAGAGCCTGCGGCGCGAGTATGGGCATTAATCGGACTGGAAGGAGGGGAAAGCCATGGCAGACAAAGAACTGAACGGTATCCGGGTAGAGAAATTTCAGGCGATTCTGGATTCCATGCGCGATGACCCGCAAGTGCTGCAGGCCGTGACCGGTCCGTGGAAGTCTCGCGTCGTCTGGCAGGGGGGGCTGAAAACCAAAGCCTATATGCGCAAGCATGTGGTGGACATGGACGAACCGGAAGGGCTGGATGCCCAGGATTCGGCCGCCAGTGCACACGAACAGTTGCTCGCAGCGGTCGGAACCTGCATGACCGTGGGATTTGTCATTAACGCCACCAAACGTGGCATTAAGATCCACGATTTGGAAGTCGCTCTGGAGGGCAACTTCGAGAACATCCTCAAGTGGGCGGGCCACAGTCAGAGCGGCAACCCGGGTTATCCGTCGATCAAGGCTAAGCTCTTCGTGCGCGCGGATGCTGACGAAGCTACCCTCCGTGAGCTCTGGCGGCTCGCCTACGAGGGGTCCCCTGTCGCCCAGACGGTGGCGCGGCCGACGCAGATCCTCACCGAGTTCGAGGCGATTGCGTGATCACCTGGGTCTCGGCCGAGTGGGTCGCGCAGCACGTCGATGCACCCGAGGTCTGTCTTCTCGACCCACGGCGGCCGATGCAGTATCTGCAAGGGCATCTCAAGCGTGCGGTCAACCTTCCTGTTACCCGTGCCTTCGATGCGCACGGGAAGCTGTTACCGCCGGAGACGCTCGCCCGCTGGCTTGGTGCTGCAGGAGTGGATGCGCAACGCATAGTAGTGATCTACGACTCCCCTGAGGGACAGCACGGGGCCATGCTCGCTTGGATTCTCGCCTACCTTGGCCACCCCGACGTGCGTATGCTCGACATCTTCTACGAAGGGTGGGTGGCGCAGCAGCGGGAAGTTTTTTATAGGCCGGTCGCAGCCGCCGTTTCCACCTTTACCCCGCGTCTGAACCCCCAGATACGGATTAGCCTCGAGGAACTGCGAGCATGCCCAGCGGTCAAGCTCATCGACTTCAGGAGCCGGGAAGAATATGCAGGAGAGCGTGAGGTCGAGGGAAGACCGGGGCATCTCCCTGGGGCGGTCAACATTGTATGGCGTGATCTCAACGGGCCTGGTCATGCCGTGCTGGCGTCGGCGGCGAAGATTGAGGAGCTGCTGACCGCTGTCGGGATCACACGCGACGATCAGATTATCGCCTATTGCCGCAGCGGTCCGCGGGCCGCTTTGGGGTATCTGGCACTGACACGCTGCGGCTACGCTGTCCGCCTGTATGACGGTTCGTACGCAGAATGGGTCCGCCACGGCCTGCCGGTGGAAATCTGAGCGAGAGAGGAAAAGGGAAGCGAGCCCTCTGCCCTCTCTCGGTGCTCACCCTTCCTTCATTTGCCGTGTTCCAACGCGTGCATGGCGATGCTGCCGTGCGCGAAGGGGCCACCGGCTCCTAGCGCCATAGCGACGAACACGCTCTCAGCGACCTCTTCGTCCGTGGCCCCGGCTGCTTTGGCTCGTTTCACGTGGGCATCGATACAGTAGGGGCACTGCGTGATATGGGCAGCGGCCACCGCGATCAGCTCTTTGGTTTTCGCACTGAGCGCGCCGTCTTCAAAGACCTTGGCGTCAAACTCTTGGAACGCTTTGAACAGCTGGGGCCGCAGGTCGCGGAGCTTGCGTAACCCTTTGATCCCTTCGGCCGTGTAAAACACATCGCTCATAACAGATCTCCTTTGTTGCTGGGATTGTGCGCTCGGCGTGAGACTGAGCCGTATGGTCCTCTCTACGCCCGCGACGGCTAGACACTACCCCAGAACGGTGCGATAGGCTAGGGGTGAAACCAGAAAAATCGCGGAGAGCACTGTGGGAGGAGAGAGGCTATGGGTAGGAGAATGGACCACCGGACTCGTCTGTGGGGTGGAGGAGAACAACTGTCGAGTTCGCCGTGGAGTCGTGTGTCGATGGTTCGTGCGCTTGTTTGTGGTGTTGTGGTGATGGTGACTGCGCCGAGGCTGCAACCAGCGTGGGCGCAGGGGATGCTCGAGAACCCGCAACCGGGTTCTGTGCAGAGCGGTATCGGAGTGATTTCAGGATGGCGGTGTCAGCCAGGGCGCATTGACATTGACATTGACGGACTGGTCCTCCAGGCAGCCTATGGAACCAGCCGAGAAGACACGCGCCGTGTGTGTGGGGACGTGGAGAACGGCTTTGGGCTGCTGTTCAATTGGAACTTGCTCAGCCCGGGATCCCATACCGTGCGTGCCCTCGCTGAGGGGGTCGAATTTGCCCGAGCGGTCGTGACCGTGACAGACTTTGGGACCGAGTTCCTGAGCGGAGCGAGCGGGGAGTTCGTGCTGCGCGATTTCCCGCGGCAGGGGAACCACATCACTCTCTTGTGGCAGGAGAGCCAACAAAATTTTGTGATCAAAGGTCCGGGACAGGGTGGCGGTGGTAGTGGTGGTAGTAGTGGTAGTAGTGGTGGGGAACGACGACGGTTAGAGAACCCCCAGCCTGGGTCGTTCCAGAGCGGCATTGGGGTGATTTCCGGCTGGGCGTGCGAGGCCCGTCACGTGACCATCGAGATCGGCGATCTCGCTTTGCAGGCTGGCTATGGCACGAGCCGGGAGGATACCCGCCGTGTGTGCGGGGACGCGGAGAACGGGTTTGGGCTCCTGTTCAACTGGAACCTCCTCGGTGACGGCGTGCATACCGTACGCGCGCTGGTAGATGGGCAAGAGTTCGCGCGTGCCACTATTACGGTGACGACATTCGGCGAGGAGTTTCTCACAGGGGTGGCACGCAGCGAGCGGCTGCGCAATTTTCCGGCAGAGGGGACCGACGTTATTGTTGCCTGGCAGCAGAGTCTGCAAAATTTTGTGATCGCACGTGTTGATCCAATAGGTCCACACCTGAGCAGCATGGACGCGGCGGGCGATAGCATCACGAAAGCTTTCAATGCGCAGAGTGTTCCCTTCTGCCCGCATGCGGATCAAGAATTTCTCAATTGGGCAACCAGCGACACGCACGGTGCTGATCTGTGTGGGGCTGGGAGTGACGGGGTGTTCAGTCAGGCTGAGCGCCTCGAGTGCCGCAAAGGAGCCGACTTGGTGATCGGCACGCCGAACAGTGCGGTATCGGGCGCCCGGATGCTGGACGACTTTGTCAGGCAGGCGAGTCGGATCGCCACATTCCTCCGCGCACAACCTAGCCCGCGGTATGTCACGGTGTGGCTGGGCCATAACGACGTTTGTGCGGGAACCATTCACAAGGTCAACGCCAGCTGCCCGCGAGGGAGTGACCAGGATCGCCACAACCACTGTCGTACCACTCCAGCCGCGTTCGAACGGGAATTCCGTAAAGGCTTGGATTTATTGATCTCCGTTGCGGATCTGAAGATCGGGGTGGCCTCGTTGGTCCGGGTGTCCCAGCTCTGCAACCATGCGCAGAAGCGCAGCTGTCTCTTCGGCAGTGCTTCTCCGTTCTGTGACGAGCTCTGGCAAACTGCTGCCATCGGAGGGCCGCTGTTCGGGCTGGAGCGCGGCATCTGTGGGTCGCTGACTACAGATTGCTCCCACCAGCGCATCGTCGACACGTATATGACAGCGAAAGCGTATCGTGACATCCTCGCACGGGTGACGGCCGAATACGCCCAAATTCCTGCAGGGGCGAGGTCGCGCGTGGTGACGATCGGCGGGCAGACGGTCGGTGGCGCGACCAAGGCCAGGGGAGTACTTCTCGACTTTAGCGATGCACCGTGGGTCTATAAGTTTAGAGGGGAGGAGCTGTCGTGCTGCGACTGTTTTCACCCCTCTACTGCCGGCCAGCGCACCGCAGCGCGCCTCCTCTTCGATGGGTTCACCTGTAGTGCAGCCGATGTCTGCTGCGCAGACACAGGGGATGCACGGGCCGACGGCGTATGTGCGGCAACGGATACCAGCGGGCGCTTCATTCCAGGGCTGTTTTAAGACAGACGCCGACCCGGCTCAGGGACAAAAAGCTCCGGCCACTCTCCGCGGGCGAGAGCAGCGATAAACTCTCGATCTCCTTCCAGGAAGTCGAAGGTCGGTAACTGTCCCGGTTCCACCCAGGCCAGCTGCTGGAATTGGGTGTTGGCGATCTCTCCTCGATAGCTGGGCACGTGGAAAAAGGTCAGCACGACGGTGCGCCCTTGAGGATAGGTATGGGTAGTGCGGTAGAGGAAAGCCCCGATCGTTGCGTCAATGCCTAACTCTTCGTGCAGTTCGCGCTGTAAGCAGGAGCGCTCGTCTTCCCCGTCCTGAACCTTGCCACCGGGGAACTCCCATTTGCCGGGATGCGGATCCTGCGACGCGCGCTGACAGATCAGCACGGAGGAGCCACGAGTGACTACACCGACGGCGACATGGATTGGCGCTGGCATGCGGTCTCTCACCAGGACCGCAGGCTCGGTGCCTCTGCGGCGCTGCCGCAGCAGGAGCAGCGGGGCGTGTGCTTTGCGTGTGGCATGACTGCTCAATTCAGTTGCGCGGTCATCCGGTTGATCGCCGCTCGCACCGCGGTGGCGTCGTGGGCATCCGGTGCCAACTGCAGGTACCGTCGGAAGTCTTGGAGAGCGGCGTGGAAATGGCCAAGGCGTTGATGGACCACGCCGCGGTCTCTCACTTCGGGTGCGTCGTCAGGGAGGATGAGCAAGATACGATCAATGGCGCCCAGGGTGCGGGGCAAGTCGCTCTGCTGCCAGTAAATCTGCTTCAAGTTGCGCAGCATCCTGGCCAAGATGTCTTTTTTCGTTGCCGGAGCTAAAAGCTTCGGTAGCTGGGGCAAGGACGTGTGCTGGGTACCGTACAACGTTTGCAGTTTTTGCGCAAGCTGGGCGTGGCTGAGGGTCGTGCCACCGAAAAAGGGGTCGAGGATGATCTCGCCCTCTGGACCTTGATATTTAACGAGAAAATGACCGGGGAAGCCAACTCCCACGAGCGGAAGGCCGAGCCGCCGACCGACCTCGAGGTAGATCACAGACAGTGTAATCGGAATCCCTTTCTTGCGATCCAGGACTTCGTTGAGAAAACTGTTCCGCGGATCGTAGTACTCCTGTTGGTTGCCCTGCAAGCCCTCGATCTCGAACAGTTGCACGTTGAGGTGGTGAAGGACCTCGGTCGGAGTTGGTGAACCCGGCAAACGTTCCTGGACCGCTGCAGCGAGTTGGTCGAGCCGGCGGAGGTAGGCGGCAATATCAAGGTCTGGTTGCTCCTCCTGTGCGATGAGGAGGGCAGCCTCAGCCAGATCCAGAGCGTCTTCTGCCTGCCTGACTAGTTGAGCAAAACGCTCGCGCGCGACCGAGGGCATAGGGGTTGGGTTCCTCCTGTACAGGCGAGGTTCGTTTCTTATACTGCTGGGAAAAGCGCGGACATGCAAGGGCACGGGGGATGGACAAGAGCATGGCTGGTTTCCTATAATCTGGCCGAGTACTTTTTATGGTCGTTCCACCAAAAAGTCCGTTGCATCACTTGTTACGGACGGTTGCAGGTCCTACACCACTCGTCATTCTCCCCCACGACAACCCTGACCCCGATGCCTTAGCCAGTGCGGCAGCTCTGCGCTTCCTGATCAGTCGTGCGCTCGAGGGCAAAGAGATCGTTATCGCCTTGGGTGGCATCGTCGGGCGGGCGGAAAATCGCGCCATGTTGCGCTATCTCAATATTCAGTTGGTGCCGGTCGGAGAGATCGACTTTCGCAAGGCCGTGCAGGTTGCTTTGGTCGATACCCAGCCAGGGCGCAACAATAATTCCCTGCCAGAAAATTTGACCCCCGCCGTTGTGATCGATCATCATCCAGCTTACGGTTCCTACGCGGACGTTCCCTTTCTGGATTTGCGCGAAGGCTACGGGGCGACCTCGACGATTCTCACCGAGTATTTGCAAGAGGCGCATGTCGATATAGAGAGCAAAATCGCCACCGCGCTCTTTTATGGCATCAACGCCGAAACACAAGACTTAGGCCGGGAGGCCACGCCGAAAGACGTGGCGGCCTGCCAGTTTTTGTATCCCTATACCAACAAGCGCCGCCTCTCGAAAATTGAGAACGCGCGTGTGCCGCGTGAATACTTTAAGCTATTCCGCAATGCGATTGAGGAGGCGGTCCTCTACGATAAAGTGGTCATTTCCGTCCTCCACGAGGTGCAATACCCAGATATGGTAGCGGAGGTGGCAGATTTCCTCTTGCGCCTCGATGAGGCCGAGTGGTCCATGGCCATTGGGCACTACAACGATAGCCTGTACGTCTCCCTGCGCACGATCA